>JALOMY010000231.1 GCA_025455225.1 Cyclobacteriaceae bacterium
TCTTATGCCCGATGATGGCCACCTGCGAACCATAATCCACTTCAATCCTGGAAAGGTTCCTGCCTTTTTGAAGATCAAGTCCTTTAATGGGAAGGTATTCATCATTTGACCCCACCACCTGTACGTTTGGATTAGTTTTATTGGATAGTCTCTTTACCTCGGCAATGCCCGTAAGATTGGCCGAAATGCTTACAGATGACTGAATATTATATTCCGAACCAAATTGATTGACCTCGTTAAATGTGAGATTGGGATAAACTTTTTGAGTAATGCCTTGGGTACTTCCACCGCGGTACGTAACGGATGTAATATCAAATGTATTGGCCCCCAGGGAAGACAAACTTTCATTGATGGATTTCTCAACTCCGTCTACCGCGGTAAGGGCACCAACAAGAGCTGTAATACCTATGGCTACAATTAATGCAGTCAGAATTGAGCGAAGCAGGTTGGCCTGTACCGACCGTAACCCCTCGCGCATATTTTCCATCAGATTCATGAAACAACGTTGATCTGCCTATACGTAGATTAAAGTATCCAAATGTTACACGAAATGTCGCTTTTTTGGGTTATTCCTTCAATAGATAAAAAGGGCTACCTTTGAAAAACAGCTGAATAACAAGGTTTTGAATATTGAGTTATGCGGGGAATTCTGATTGTTACGTTTTTTCTGTTGGTTCGGCTAACGCAGGCCAATTACCTGTTTATTCCTATGGACGAGAAGCAGGCCAATCACCTGAAAGCCTATGGAATAGCCTATTGGGTATTGCGCAGCGAAAATGAAGTTGATTGGTTATTGAATTACCGGGGTGGAAGTTTCATGACGAAGTTTCATCCGGCCATACAAAACGAGTTGGTGATTCGCGGTGTCAGCTTTGAAGTAATATCCGATGCGCAGGCCAACCAAATTATCAGTGAGATCGCCAGTCCGGCTGTGAATTACGATATCATGAAGCTGGAAAAATACCCGCGCATTGCAGTTTACTCACCTAAAACGGCCCAACCTTGGGACGATGCCGTTACCCTCGTACTTACCTATGCTGAAATTCCTTATGATGTGATTTATGATGATGAGATCCTCACCGGTGTCTTGCCAAAATACGATTGGCTGCATCTGCATCATGAAGACTTCACCGGTCAGTATGGAAAATTCTACGGTTCATTCTCCAATATGCCCTGGTATATTGAAGCACAAAAAGAAGCTGAAGAAACGGCTCGCAGAAACGGCTTTCACAAAGTATCGCAATTGAAACTGGCCGTTGCCAAGCGTATTAAAGAATTTGTTGCCGGTGGAGGATTTATGTTCGCCATGTGTTCGGCTACCGATAGTTACGACATCTCCCTGGCTGCTGAAGGTGTGGATATTTGTGAACGGATGTTTGATGGCGATCCGGCTGATCCGCATGCCCAGGAAAAACTGGATTACGAAAAGACATTTGCCTTTACCGATTTCAGGCTGGTTCGCGATCCTTATCAATATGAATTTTCCAATATCGACAACCCTCCCAATGAACGCGGACTTCGCCAGGCAAACGATTATTTTGCATTGTTCGAATTTTCAGCCAAGTGGGATCCAATACCCACCATGCTCACCCAGAATCATGCGAAAGTGATCAAAGGATTTTTTGGCCAGACCACCGGCTTCAAGTCTCAATTAATAAAACCGGATGTGGTGATCATGGGAGAAAATAAAGAAATTAAAGAATCCAAATACATTCATGGTGTTATGGGCAAGGGATTCTGGACGTTTTACGGAGGCCATGACCCGGAAGATTATCAGCACCAGGTAGGTGAAGAACACACCGATCTCAATCAGCATCCCAACTCACCCGGCTACCGGCTCATTCTGAATAACGTATTATTTCCTGCCGCAAAAAAGAAAAAGCAAAAAACATAAACCGGCTTAATGCATACGGTCACCGCGCACTTCCAGGTTGCGCATAATCTCGGCCTCCTGTTCCAGCAGTTCACGCCATCGTGCTTCCACAACCTCTTCAGGTAGGTATTCTTTTGCCAGCTGAAGGAAATTTTTGTAGTGCCCGGCTTCCGAAACCATCAACTCATAATAAAAGACAGCGAGCTGTTGATCCGGAATATTTTTCCATAAGAGTTTGAATCGCTCGGCACTGCGGGCTTCAATCAGTGCATTCATCAATAACTTTTCTACCAGTTGTTGTTCGCGGCTCCCACCTTTACGAATCACTTTATTTAAAGCCTCTACGTAAGCGTCCTTGCGCTGCTTGCCCAGTTTAAACCCCCGTTTCTGAAGCTCCTCGATTACCCGTTCAAAATGACCCCACTCTTCAGCCACTACAGGTGTTAACAGGTTAACGAGCTTTTCCTTTTCAGGATATATGCAGGACGATGCTGCTTTCTGTTCGCAGTATGCATGATCAACCAGGATGTCTTCAATGTTTTTCTCAGCAATGTTTACCCATCGCGGATCGGTGGGCAATTCAAGACCTAATGTGAATTTATCTTTAGCCGGCAATGTCATATTTCAATTCTACTTTCATCTATAACTCATTCCACTAATCATAAAAGGACCAATCGAAACCAAAGTCGAACGTATTAATCACACCCGGATAAAAAGGTGTAGGCACGTAGCCTGCATTATTGAATGCTTTAAACAGGTTATTGTATTTCAGAAAAATTCTTCCCCTCAAAATTTTCGCATTGAAAAAAACATCAACCTGTGGATAATCCGGCACCGTGTATTGTTGCTGGGTATAGAATTGCTGAATCACCGGGTCATACCCGTACGCGTAATAGGAAGATTTCCAATGCACATCCACCCCAATCTGAAAATCAAAATTTCCATGCACCCAAATGTTGGCGTAGGCAAGTTGTGCATTGATAAACAATTCAGGCAACTGCATGGCATTATCGGCATTCTCAAGAATGTAACTGTAGATACCCGTAGCGCTCAGTGTGGTGTGCTTAACCGGCATAATGGAAAGATGAATCTCCGGTAACGCAAGGGTTTGAAATCCTCCGGATTGAACGGGCAACACCGTTTGCTCAACACCAAAATCGTCTTGTTTAAAAAAGACATAATTCCTGAAGGTTGCCAGGCGCACACCCGGTATCAGGCTGAAGCGGGGTGAACGGTAAATCAAACTTCCTTTTAATTCACTGGCCTCTGTCGGACTGAAATCATTTGACCATTCATCATGCAGTCCCCGGTATGCCTGGAATAGAAACGCGGGTGAATAAACAATACGTTTAAGCGATGCGGTGAACCATTTTGTTTCAATTGAACCGGCAATTTTATATCGCTCATCCAGCATGGATTCAAGTTGACCTCGTACTTCAATCAGGGAATCCAGGCGAAGTGCAATTCGTCCGCCAACATAAAATTCATTTCCGGATGTGGTTAAGGTAAAATCCTGTTGCGGAAAATTTTGGTAGACCATGTTGAAGTTTCGCCATGTAACGTATCCGTTGTAAAACAGCTTTAACAGATTGCCTTTAATACCTACTTCATTTCGGATGGTATTAAACTTAGTATTGTCTTTAGACGAATCCGCTTGAAGCGGTGCAAACGGAGACTTGGTAGGAATAACCGTGTCAAAGAAATTCTTGTTGGGCTCCCCGGCATAATTATCCTGGAAGTTATTTGTCTGCCGGTCGCTGTCGAGGACATGGTAAACCTGCAGCGCATTGCCGGCTTTGTACTGATGATACAAATGATAATTCCTTCGCAGATCATTATTTACCGCATAAAACAACCAGGGTTGTGCATTCTCTTCAAACAAATCCGGGAAGATAAAATCTTCATTAACCCTAACACCTCCGTATTCGGCAACGATGTGGTTCATTCTTCGGAAACTGGCGAAAGCCGTGTAGGAACTGTCCTTGCTGGAAAAGCTGGTAAACAAATCGTAATAGGTAGCCTTTACGTTTCGGTCGCCTTTACCCTGGCGTTGTATCTGCTTGTCGATGAACTGACCGTTATAATGAAAACCGAAATTCCAGCGTGGGTTGATGTTGCGGCTGAACGCCACATTGGTAATTGACCTCCCCTTGCCTCCAATGATGATGCTCAGGTTGGAATATGGTGACTTCGTATTGTAATGGTTTACCCGGTGTGAATCCCAATACAAGTCATAGGCGTGAAAGCCCATGGTAGCACCACTGATATCGGGTATGGGGTCATAGATCGGGCGGGCAGCAGTACCAATGTTACCCAGGTCCTGGTATAGGTTATCGTGACTGTTTACATAATTAAACCGGTGAAAATTCCGGATGATGGTATCGATTGGATAGGAAATCCACCTGTTGTAAAAAATATCCTCTTCTTTAATAATTCGCGAAGTTGTAGGACCGTAAACTTGTTTGGTTGAATCGTCAATAATGGATGACCTTAACCGCGGGCCTTCAGGCTCTTGCGCATAAGCTGCGTTGCCGAGGAGCAATAAAACTCCGATTAGATAGATACTCCGTAACCAAGTCACGCGCAAAGATAACTTTCGCCTTACATTCAACAGAAATCGGTTAGCCACGATTGATAAATTCAGTCACCCCTGCATCAAATTCCTTACCATTCCGCAGGAAAACCATTTCAATTGGAAGATAAAAGACAGGAATCGAACGAAGAATTTCAGCAAATTCAGGCCGTTCTAACTTAACGCGGTCCTTATCGGTGGTTAATGCACAGGCAGATAGCGTGCATTCTTTATAATATCGGACGATGGTTTCCAGGTCTTTTAGGGTATAGTGATGATGATCGCGAAAGTGAAAATGCTTCAGCAAAGTATAGGCTTGCCGGATATGGTTTTCCAGGTGACTGGACTGGGCAATTCCGGAAACCAGGATTACATTTTTTTGAAACGGATAAGCTGAATCGTTCAGCGGAACCGGGTTGCCATAACAGATACCCGAAAAGAAAACAGGTTTATCGGTAAACTTCTGGATATGTTGTGTGATGGACTGCATCTCATCTTCAGTCAGATTAACAGGGCATTTGGTAACGACAACAACATTGGCCCGTTGGGCACTTCCCGCATTTTCGCGCAACCTCCCTGCCGGTATAACCGAATCGTTATAAAAGAGACGATTGTATTCAGTCAATAATATTGAGTAACCTGGTTTGATTCTGCGGTGCTGAAACGCATCGTCTAAAAGTATGACTTGTGTTTCGGGATATTGATCGAGAATGTGAGGAACGGCCAACGCCCGCTCTTCGCCTACCGCAACGGTTACCAATCCTCCGTATTTGCGAAACAGTTGAAAAGGTTCATCACCAACCGTTGCCGGATCATCCTTTTCATTCACGATGCGAAAACCTTTGGACTGCCTTCGATAACCGCGGCTTAAAGTGGCAATTTGATGCGATGGATTAATCAGCCGGATGAGGTATTCAACCATGGGTGTTTTTCCAGACCCTCCTACTACCAGGTTACCCACGCAAATAACCGGAAGGTCAAACTGTGTGGAAGGCTTCCAGCCGGTATCGTACATGTAATTACGGATGCGGGTGATCCCATCATAAAGAAAGGCCAGCGGCATCAAAACAAGCTTCCGTAGAGACATGAATAATATTGTAGCTTTGTTCAGTTAAGGTTCAAAAGTACGATTAACCGAGTTATTGATGAAAGTTTCGGAGATTACCCAATACCTGGAAACCCTGGCGCCAAGAGCTTACCAGGAATCGTATGACAATTCCGGCTTGCTTACCGGCAACCCGGCCCAGGAGGTAACGGGGATTCTGATTACCCTGGATTGCATCGAAGCAGTTGTTGATGAAGCAATTGCGAAGAACTGCAACCTCATCATCGCCCACCATCCGATTCTTTTCAAAGGATTAAAAAAACTAACGGGCAGCAACTACGTAGAGCGCACCCTGATCAAAGCCATTCAACACAACATTGCCCTGTATGCTATTCACACCAACCTGGACAATGTAATAACAGGAGTAAATCGAATGATAGCATCTAAAATCGGATTGCAATCGGTACGCATACTGGCTCCGAAAAAAAATACATTAACCAAGCTTGTCACCTTTATACCGAAAGAAAATACCGAGTCGGTTTTACAGGCGTTGCATACTGCCGGTGCCGGACAAATCGGGAACTACAAGAACTGCAGCTTCCGCGTAGAAGGCACCGGAACCTTCATGCCCAATGAAAATGCCAACCCACACATCGGGCAGGCATTAACCCAGGAGTACGTAAATGAAATCAGGGCGGAAGTTATTTTTCCATCGCACCGTGAAGATGCTATGGTTCGTGCGCTCAAATCAGCCCATCCCTACGAAGAAGTGGCCTATTATTTAACACCGGTTACAAATGATAACCAGGAAGTTGGATCAGGCATGATCGGGGAATTGGCAGAGCCTTTGGAGTCCATGGAATTTTTAAGAATGCTTAAAAAGCAAATGAACCTGGAGGTGATCCGGCATACAGCCCCGATTAGCAAACCCATTCGTAAAGTAGCCGTTTGTGGCGGAGCGGGCATTTTTCTGTTGAATGAAGCCATTCATGCTGGTGCTCAAGCATTTATAACGGCCGATGTTAAATACCACGAATTTTTTGATGCGGATAGCCGTCTGATTTTAGCTGATATAGGGCATTACGAAAGCGAGGTTTTCACGAAAGATTTATTGGGTGAGTTTTTGAAAGAAAAATTTCCTACTTTTGCAGTCAATTTTTCCGGAACTATCACAAATCCAGTACGTTATCTAAAAGACTAAATGGAAACTCAAACCGTAGCACAAAAACTCGAAGCCTTAGTAAAACTTCAATCCATTGATACCCAGTTAGACGATTTAAAGAAATTACGCGGAGACCTTCCAGACGAAGTTCAGGACCTGGAAGATGAAATTGAGGGTTACAAGACCCGCCACCAGCGCCACCAGGCAGAACTGAAAGAGATTGAAGAAAATATCAAGAAAAGCAAAGAAGGAATTAAGGAATCGGAAAAACTCATCAAGAAATACAACGAGCAACAGAAAAACGTAAGAAACAACCGCGAGTTTGACGCCATCACCAAAGAAGTAGAACTTCAGGAACTGGAGATCCAGATTTGCGAGAAGAAGATCAAAGAAGGCAAAGACCTCGTACAGGCCAAGAATGAGGAAATTCAGAAGACTGAAAACCTGATAAAGGAACGCAGCGAACATCTCGATAACAAGAAGAAAGAACTTGATGGCATTCTTGCCGAAAGCCAGGAAGAAGAAAAGCGACTGTTGGCTGAACGTGACAAAGCCATTAAGAAAATTGAAGACAAAGCCTTATTAAAATACTACGAGCGCGGGTTGTACGCGGTGCAGCCGAAGGTTGTAACATTGTTATCCCTCCGCAAAAAATTGCTGAGATCCGCGAGAAGAAAAAGATTGTTATTGATGAACATTCTGGTCGTATTCTTGCTGATGTCGACATGGATTCATTGGATGAAAGCGACAAGCCCAAGAAAGCAGGTGCACC
>JALOMY010000001.1 GCA_025455225.1 Cyclobacteriaceae bacterium
GAATGTGTTCATCCTCATCCTTCCATTACCGAAGGTATACAGGAATGCGTTCGGATGTTATTAGGTAAGTCGTTGTTCAAACCATCCGTGTTGACGGGTAAACTTACTTGCAGAACTTGTTGTAACGGAGTGTATTCTAATATTGAGTTTTAGTCTATGTAATTTCGAAATTCTATGCGTTCAATTCTTGTCTTGGTGGCTGGTTTATTGGCGGGAATAGCTTCAGATGCTTACGCCCAGGTTTGGTTTAAAAGCAGGCCTAAGAAAACAATTTACGAGGAAGTTGACCTGGAACAAATGATCAGGCGCTACTTTGGCAAAGAAGTACAAACTGTTAGTTCAATTGAAGGTATTTATTCGGTAACCTGTATAATCACCAAGAAAGGTTATAATTTGTTTACCGGGCAAGAACAGGAGCGCATTATCGAACGAAAGGAAAATTATGCACGCGTGGCTATCTTAAAAGACTGGCCGGGTTCCAACCGTGATTTTATTGAGGTATCGATGAGTTATCACCTGGCAAACAAATATCCTATTGTCGGCACGTTTGAAGTTATGCTGGAAGGTGGGGGCTATGTGTATACACACATCGAACCCGATGGAGAAAAATTAAATTTTACGATGTTGTACGATAATATGGATATGATTGAGGGTGAATTTTCAAAAGTGCAACGCAGGAAGACGATTACTTATAATCTTTCTTATATGAAAATATACCCGAAAGCCAATGAACTTAATGTGCTTCGGTAACAGGATTTAATACCAGATTGATATTTCATCAATACTTTTACGTTCCAATTCAGGAACATACGTTTCTTCAGCCGGGTATCCAACTGGAATCAATAAGAATGGACGTTCATTTTCAGGTCGATTAAGAATTTTGGTAAGGAAATTCATCGGGCTTGGTGTGTGCGTTAAAGCCACGAGTCCTGCATGATGAATGGCGGCCAATAAAAATCCACAGGCTATTCCAACCGATTCGTTAACATAGTAGTTATTTATCTTCGATCCTGCGGAATTCAGATCATAGGCTTTTTTGAAAACAACAATAAGATACGGAGCTGTTTCCAGGAATGGTTTATGCCAATCGGTTTGAAGCGGACGCAAATCGTTTAACCACTCATCACTCATGCGGCTGGAATAACTATCATATTCTTCTTTTTCAGCAGCTTCCCGTATTCTCTTTTTAAGTTCAGGATCGGTAACAATGCAAAAAGTCCACGGTTGTTTATGGGCGCCCGATGGTGCCGTACCAGCTGCACGAATAATATTCCTTACAACTTCGGCTGGAACGGGTTTATTTGAGAAATCACGAACACTCCTGCGCAAATTTATATATTCATAAAAGTCCTTACTCCGCTGCAGCATTTCCGGTTCATAAAATGGTTTGGTTTGGTAGCGGATAAACGGAAATCCATCGATCCATTTTTTATCTAGGGCATTCATTGCTGAAAGGTACTTAATTGGGATTTAATAATCCGGTTGTTGCATAATCAACCCAGTAGACAGTTCAAGGCGTTAACGATGCCGCTGCTGAAGAACTTTTTCAACCTCGTTAAGCGATGTGTTTTTTGCTGAAAGCAATACCAGGAAATGATACATCAGATCGGCAGCTTCGTTAAGGAATTTTTGCTGGTCATTGTCTTTGGATTCAATCACAAGTTCAACGGCTTCTTCACCAACCTTTTGTGCAATTTTATTGATACCGGATTGAAACAAAGAGGTGGTGTAGGATCCATCTTTAGGATTGGATTTTCTGTTTTGGATAACATGCTCCAGTTTGCTCAGGTTCCATTCCTGGTTTGATTCATTAAAGCAGGTATCGGCACCGGTATGACAGACAGCACCTGATGGATTGACTTTGATAAGTAAAGTATCATTATCACAATCCGGAATTATCTCAACCAACTCTAAAAAATTCCCTGAGGTTTCTCCTTTGGTCCACAGCCGCTGTTTAGAGCGGCTGAAAAAAGTCACTCGTTTTTCCCGTATGGTGGTTTGATAAGCTTCATTATTCATGAATCCTAACATCAATACTTTATGGGTAGTAGCATCCTGAATAATGCAGGGTAAGAGACCGTTGAGTTTGTTGAAATTAAGTTCATTCATAAACGTACTGGAATTTGGTGTTTGCTAAGAAATTGTTTGAGCTCTGGAATTTTAATTTCTCCAAAATGAAATACGCTGGCCGCCAGGGCTGCATCGGCCTTTCCAAGCGTAAAGACATCTGCAAAGTGACCCATTGTGCCTGCACCACCTGATGCAATAACCGGAATGGTAAGAAGTTCGTAAAGTTTAGAAAGGGGATCGATGGCATAACCATTCTTCGTCCCATCGTGATTCATGCTGGTAAACAGAATCTCACCTGCACCCCGTTCCTGTCCTTCTTTTACCCATGAGAATAATTTCTTTTCAGTTGGGTTCTTACCACCATGGGTATGTACTATCCAGGCATTATCAATTTTGCGTGCATCAACTGCCAACACTATGCATTGTGCCCCAAATGCTCTCGAGAGATCATCAATCAATTCAGGCTTTCGTACAGCCGATGAATTAACACTTACTTTATCGGCACCGGCCTCCAGTAAAGGCGCTACATCGTGTACGGAACTAATGCCGCCACCCACAGTAAAAGGTATATTAATATGTAAGGCAATTTCTTTAACCAGTTTGGATAAGGTTTTTCGCTCTTCCTGCGTAGCCGAAATGTCAAGAAATACCAATTCATCAGCTCCTTGTTCGGCATAGGCGGAAGCCAATTCTACCGGGTCACCGGCATCTCGAAGGTTAACGAAGTTTATGCCTTTTACCGTTCGGCCGTCTTTAATATCGAGACACGGAATAATTCTCTTGGTCAGCATAACGGGTTAATCAAGATAAAACGATTTTAATTCTTCCAGTTTGACGCGGCCTTCATAAATGGCTTTGCCTATAATGACTCCATACACATGAAGCGACTTTAATTTATTGAGGTCGTTCACTGAGCTAACTCCACCACTGGCAATCAGCTTTATCCCGGGAAATCGATTCATGAGGTATTCGTACAATGAAAAATTGGGACCCGACAACATTCCATCGGTTTGAATATCCGTACAGGTTACATGATTAATTGCAATGGATTGATATTGTTCGATGAAGTCTTCAATAGAAATCGAAGAGGTTTCTGACCAACCATGAATAGCAATTTTCCTTTCCCTGACATCGGCACTCAAGATGATTTTATCGGCACCAAATTCATTAGCCCAAATATGTACTTTTTCAGGTTCTTTTACGGCAATGCTGCCCAGGTTGACTTGTTTGGCCCCGGTTTCCAGGATCTGTCGAATTTCAGTTTTTGTTTTTATCCCCCCTCCAAAATCCACATGAAGGTTAGTATGCCGGCATATGGCTTCAAGTGTTTTCCAATTCATTACTTTTCCGTGTCGGGCACCATCCAGATCAACCAGGTGAAGGTATTGTAATCCGTCATCTTCAAACATGCGGGCAACTTCAACCGGGTTTTCATTATATACCTTGGTTTGATTGTAATCTCCCTGTGAAAGCCGCACACATTTTCCGTCAATTATATCAATGGCAGGAATGATTAACATAGGTTATGATAATTTTAAGAAGTCGAGCAATACCTGTTCACCTGCTCGTGCTGATTTTTCCGGATGAAACTGCACGGCATAGAAATTATCCTTCTTCATGGCTGCACTGAAAGGAACCGAATATTGGCAAATGGCCGATGTAAACGGATTAACCGGAACATAATAGCTGTGTACAAAATAAAACTCCTTGTTTTCCAGAATGGGATTCAACCAGCCATTGGTCAGGGTTAGTTGATTCCATCCCATATGGGGTACCTTGAAGTTTTTATCGGGTTTAAACTGAAGCACATTTTCATTAAAAATTCCAAGGCAAGGTGTATCATTTTCTTCAGAATGGGTACACATCAATTGCATGCCCAGGCAAATACCCAGCACAGGTTGTTTTAAATTGCGAATAACATCATCGAGCCTTTTATCTTTAAGATACTTCATTGTAGTACTGGCTTCACCTACACCCGGAAAAATTACTTTTTCGGCAGAAAGAATTTCTTCGCTCTTATCGGTAATATGGTAGGTAATATTTAATCGCTCCAGAGCATACGATACCGATTGAATGTTGCCGGCATTATATTTTATGATAGCCACCTTCATAGAGTCCCTTTGGTTGATGGTAATTGATTGCCTTCCCGTTTGATGGCCATCCGTATGGCTTTGGCGAAGGCTTTGAATACCGATTCGATTTTATGATGTTCATTTGTTCCTTCCGCCTTGATGTTTAGATTGCACTTTGCGGTGTCTGAAAAGGATTTGAAAAAGTGAAAAAACATTTCAGTGGGCATTTCCCCGATCTTTTCGCGTTTAAATTCAGCATTCCAAACCAACCAGGGCCGGCCTCCAAAATCAATTCCTACCTGCGCCAGGCAGTCGTCCATTGGTAAAAGGAATCCATACCGTTCAATTCCCCGTTTATCACCCATTGCTTTTAAGAAAGCATCACCCAGGGCAAGTGCAGTGTCTTCAATCGTATGGTGTTCATCGATGTGTAAATCACCTTTAACTGCAATCATGAGATCAATGTTTCCGTGCCTCGAAAGCTGATCCAGCATATGATCAAAGAATCCAAGCCCGGTATTAATTGATGACTTGCCTGTACCATCCAGGTTAATCTCGATTTGAATGTCGGTTTCTTTGGTTGTTCTTCGTACATGAGCTTTACGTGGAGGATAAACAAGAAAATCGAAAATAGCTTTCCAGTCGGTAGTAATTAAAGAACATGTTTCTCTCACTTCATTGATCTTATCAGATAAAGTACCATGATCGATCAGAATGGCCTTACAGCCAAGATTCTTTGCCATTTGGGCATCAGTAATCCGGTCACCGATTACATAGGAATTCTTTAAATCGTAGTCTCCATGCAGAAATTCAGTGAGCATAGCAATCCCTGGTTTACGGGTAGGTTTATTTTCATGAGGGAAGGAGGGATCAATGAATATCTTTGAAAAAGTAACACCTTCACCTTCAAATGTTTTTAGAATTTTGTGTTGAGCCGGCCAGAATGTTTCTTCCGGAAACGAGGATGTACCCAATCCATCCTGGTTGCTGACCATTACCAGCTCATAATCGCACGATTCTGCAATTGCACTTAACCAACGGAAGACACCGGGAAAAAATTCAAGCTTTTCCAGGCTGTCGATTTGCTGATCGGGAGGTTCGAGAATTAAGGTGCCATCGCGGTCGATAAACAATACTTTTTTCATGATCATCTGCTTTAGTTAGACTCCGAATACAAAATCAGTTTCTCAATCAATTGATCATTCTCAAGTGATGTTCCGATGGTTATACGGAGACAATCCTGACACAATACAACGGAAGAACGGTCGCGTACAATAATGCTATGATGCATCAGGTAATTATAAATGGATTTTGCATTTGCCATTCTGACCAACAAAAAATTTGCATCTGAGGGAAATACGGTTTGTACAATCGGAAGTTGTATTAAACGGTTTACAAGTCTTTCCCGTTCCTGGCGAATTATGTTGACTTGTTTGTTTTTTTCAACTTCCTTATCGAGTTGTTCTAAAACGATTTGTTGAGTGATTGAATTGATATTATACGGATATTTGATTTTGTTCAGTATGTTGATAATGGCTTCAGAAGCGAAAGCCATCCCTAATCTTAACCCAGCCAGGCCCCATGCTTTAGATAGTGTTTGCATCACAACCAGATTAGGAAACCTGGATAATATAGGAATAAACCCCTCATCGTCCGTAAAGTCAATGTAAGCTTCATCAATAACTACAATACCTTTGAATTGCTTAAGTAATTCCATGATTATTTCTTTATCCAAAAGATTACCGGATGGATTATTGGGCGAACAAAGAAATATCAACTTGAGAGATGAGTCTATTTTGGAATAGAGATCATCCGGGTTCAGTTGAAATTGAGAAGTAAGAAGTGATTTTTTAACAGCAACATCATTAATACTGGCGCATACAGAATACATTCCATAAGTGGGTTCTGCAATAAGAATAGAATCTTTACCGGGTTCACAGAAGGCACGTATCAGCAAATCAATTGCTTCATCGCTTCCATTTCCGATAAATATTTGTTCAGCTTTGATTTTTTTGATGCCCCCAATTTTGTCTTTGAGTTTGATCTGCATGGGATCTGGGTACCGATGATAAAGGGACGGGAATGGATTTTCATTAGCATCCAGATAAATATCAGCAACCCCCTTAAATTCATCTCGGGCAGTAGAGTAGGGTTTGAGTTGTATGATGTTTGGTCGAACCAGGGAAAGTATATCCATTTTCTAAATGTTTTTTGACATTTTATCTAAATAGTTTAACCGTATGCTTACAGCTTGCTTATGCGCCTCCAGCAATTCGGCTTCTGCCATCTTTTCCACAACAGGGCCAATATTCCTGATCCCTTCCTCCGAGACTTCCTGAAACGTGATGTATTTAAGGAAACTTTCAACCGAAACCCCTGCATAGGCTTTGGCATATCCATTAGTTGGCAGGGTGTGATTCGTTCCGGAGGCATAATCACCTATTGATTCGGGTGAATAGGAACCAATGAAAACCGAACCTGCATTCGTAATTTTTTCAGCTTGTTCCCGGGCATTTTGAGTTGCAATAATTAAATGCTCGGGTGCATATTCATTGATGAATTCCTCCGCTTCCGATTCAGAATCAAAGATCACAATGCGGCTGTGTTGTAACGCTTGTTCAGCAATTGATTTTCTGGGCAATGAATTCAGTTGCCTGGATAACTCAGTTTGTATGGAAGTCAAAATATTTTCATTCGGTAAAACCAGCATTACCTGGCTATCGGCTCCATGTTCAGCTTGCGAAAGTAAATCAGCAGCAATGAAGGAGGGAATCGAAGAGTCATCGGCCCAAACTAGAACTTCAGATGGACCGGCCGGTAAATCAATTGCTATACCTTCCTGGCTGACCAATTGCTTGGCTTTAGTAACATACTGGTTTCCCGGACCAAAAATTTTTGATACGCGTGGAATACTCTCCGTGCCATAAGCCAATGCACCAATGGCTTGCGCACCTCCTGCCTTGCAAATACGCGTTACACCTGTAAGATGAGCTGCATACAGAATGGCAGGATTGATTTTCCCTGATTGATCAGGAGGGGAGCAAAGAATTATTTCGGCACATCCGGCAATCCGTGCAGGTATGGCAAGCATAAGTACAGTAGAGAATAAGGGGGCTGTTCCACCCGGTATGTAAATTCCCACCTTCTCAATAGGCACCCCTTTTCGCCAGCACGTTATACCGGGCATTGTTTCGATTATTTTTACTTTTCGAAGCTGAGCTCGGTGAAATTTTTCTATGTTGTCTGCGGCCTGGTTAATGGCCTTTTTCAAATCCTTTGAAACTAGTTCGATTCCCTCTTTTAGTTCCGCTTCATCAACCATTAACGATGTTAATTCTGCTTTGTCGAACTGGGCAGCAAATTCTTTCAAAGCCTGGTCACCGGATTGTCTAACGCGGTTAAAAATATTACGCACGGAACTTTCAAGATAATCCAGTTCCAATTCAGGTCGTTGGGTTAATGTGTTCCAGGTGGATCGGGGAGGATTATTATATACTTTCATAATTTTAGCCGCATTTATAAAATCATTTTTTCAATCGGAATTACCAGGATGCCCTCGGCACCAAGGGCCTTCATCTGATCGATCTTTTCCCAGAAATCATTCTCATCGACAACTGAGTGTAAAGAGCTCCAGCCTTTTTTTGCCAGGGGAAGAATGGTAGGGCTTTTCATTCCGGGAATAATACGAGTAATTGGTTCAATGGCTTCATTCGGGCAATTCAATAAGATGTATTTATTGTTTTTCGCTTTTTGAACGGCTTCAATGCGGAATAGAAGTTTATCCAAAATGGATTGTTTCGCTGCACTTAAATCCGGGCCTGCAATCAAAACAGCTTCTGAACGTAAAACAACTTCAACTTCTTTAAGTCCGTTGCTGAGTAAAGTGCTGCCGGTACTTACAATATCGCATATAGCATCTGCTAGTCCTATGCCTGGTGCAATTTCTACCGAGCCGCTGATTTCATGAATTCCTGCTTGAATGTTATTTTGTTCTAGAAACTGGCGAACAATAAATGGGTAGGAGGTAGCAATGTTTTTACCATTGAACCATTGAATATTGGTGTACTCAACCGATCGGGGCACTGCCAGGGATAACCGGCATATCCCGAAATTGAGCCGATTAACAAGTTTATTATTTTTTTGTTTTTCGATGAACACATTTTCACCAACTATACCGGCATCAGCCACGCCATCTTCAACATATTGAGGAATATCATCATCGCGAAGGAAGAGCAGTTCAACCGGAAAGTTTACGGCTTTGGTTTTGAGCTGGTCTTTTCCGTTTGAGAATCTCAGACTGCTTTCTTTTAATAATTGGATGGATCCTTCCTGTAGCCGACCTGATTTCTGGACGGCAATTCGCACTATTTCTGTTTCCATTTTATCGTTTAGCATAGCCATATTCGGATATTCAGTTTATAAGTTTGTATTAAACAAAAAAGGCCTGCCGGATCGCGGCAAGCCTTTTTAAAAGTCTTATCTCCAGGTTAAACCATAAAGCTGCCACGCATCGTGTTGTAAACATGATGATGGTGATGATTCAATATGGCTACCGTATTGCTCATAAAATTACGGCTCAAAGAAAAATAACTAATTGGAATTATCAAAACTGACCTTAATTTTTCTTCTTACATAAACAAAGATTATGGTAAAGATCAGAAAAACAGCACCTACAGCACCAAATAAAACGGTGAATTCATATCGTTCAGTGTAGTTATTAAGAATAATTTCATCCGGATTGACTGGGTTAATCAGAATGGGGATTTGCTCGCCCACCTCATATTGCGGAGGAGTATAGTAAACAGTACCCTTTGCTTCTTTTAATTGACCTTCCCATTCATATTGCAGAACCGGCACAGCACCCCCGGTATCGTTCCATTCCAGTGAAATGACTTTACCGGTTGCCACTGCTCCATTTTGAAACGGGTTACTCATGAAGTAGAATACTCCGGCAACGATTGTAAAAGCCAATGCAATTAGACCAAACAAGAAGGAGAAAATGAGTAAAAAAGCAGAAATACAGCCTGTTACATTGATGACCCGGTCAGGTAATCCAGTAGGAGAAATTTTACGGGTTTCGGAAACTAAAGCTTCAATTAGTTTGTCTGCCTCTTCTGAAGTTATTTGCAAGCGGGATTGAAAGAGGACTTTTGCCTGGTCGCGATGGCCGCTTCGTATTAACCGAATAGCCTCCTCTTTTAATTGTTGCTCAAAATTCATTGTACAGTTTTTGTGAAAATAAAGAATTTTAGATTTTTCAATGATATGGGAAATATAAGGTTATCGAAATATCTGTTTGCAGTGCTTTTGCTGCTCCTGGCGTGTTCGGATAATAAGGAAACACGCAAGCAACGGTTTTTATTAAAAGGGAACGAGCTCCTGTTGAAACAGAATTATGCATTAGCCATAAAGAATTATAATGAAGCTCTTGCTCTTGATTCGTGTTACGCAGATGCATTGAATAATTTAGGCACAGTTTATTTCAAACAAAAGCAATTTGCGGAAGCATTGCAGTATTATC
Source organism: Cyclobacteriaceae bacterium (assembly GCA_025455225.1). GTDB lineage: Bacteria > Bacteroidota > Bacteroidia > Cytophagales > Cyclobacteriaceae > UBA2336. Next base: position 9,664 of record JALOMY010000001.1, read on the forward strand.
AATCTGCCCTGACCTGCCGGGAAAATTTTATTAACGCCCGGTTTAATGAAGCAAACACTTATTTTGAACTGGGGCGCCTGGATGAAGCGATGCGGGATGTGATGCAGCTTAAGCAATTAAAGCCCGATACAGTTCCGGTTCATTTCCTTGAAGGATTGATTTACACGCGCAAAAGGGAATTTGCTTCAGCTTTAACTTCATTCAATCATGCATTAACTATTGATACCGGAAACATTGAATTACTTATTAACCTGGGAACTGTTCATTACTACACCCGGGCTTATCGGGAAGCCCGTGAAATTCTTGATCACGCACGAAAACTAAACCCTGACGAGCCTAATATTTATAACACGCTGGCAATGGTAAATTCTGCTGAAGGTAATTTGAAGGAAGCGTATTCAATGATTAATCACGCGTTGAGCCTAAGGCCGGGAGATGCTTATTTTCTTAATAACCGGGGATATTTTTATTTGTTGGAAGGAGACCTTACTAATGCCGAGAGGGATATCAATGCCAGCATTGCAACTGATCCATATAACGGATGGGCATACCGGAACAAAGGAATTTTTTACCTGATGAATGAAAATACGGAATCCGCATTACGCATGTTCAACCAGGCATATGAAATGGATCCTTTTATCGAGCAAATCAATTATTACCGTGCAGTTACTTATTGGAAAGCCGGAGATCGAATCAAATCCTGTGAGGCATGGAAGCAATCCCAGAATAAGTTAGAGAACCTGAATCAGGTTATCATCCGTCAGGATTTTAGTATGTGCAAATGATTCAAAATATGTGTAATATTGATTAACCGATAAAATTTTACGCATATGTCAAAATCAATGGACAGAAAAAAGGAAACCAAGAAGAAGCCGCAGAAGTCTCTCAAGGAGAAGCGAGCTGAGAAACGATCCAAGAAGGACAACGGCTAAGCAAAACCATCTTGCACGAAGGCCCATCATTGGATGGGCTTTTTGATTTAATGGGATCGATTTCTCTTTTGACGATAGAAAAATGATGCTTTGATCGAAATCTTTAAGCCTCGATTGCCTTTGTAACATTAGATTTCCTGTTCAGAAATAAATCCAGACTGAGTACAAAGAAAATAACGGCAGAGTTGAATTCTGAAATTTCTCCTATTGAATCATAATACTGAACGGAATAACCATCTGGTAAAAGGTTGCCTTTAATGAACTTAAACAGAAGCCAATTAAATATAAAAAATGAGCCAAGTACCAGGGAAGGAACCGGAACTCTCATCTTATTGATTAATTGCTTAACAGGAGAGAACAACAATACCGCAAGAGGAAGAATGCCTCCGAAACTAAAACAGAAAATTTTATAGAGAAAATCCACCGTCAATAGCTTTCTTAAACCTGTTTTTTGAGTATGGTCAAAATCGTGATCATTTAGAAATTCGATGTTATGAAGAGTAGTCTCTCCCTGAACATTGAGTTTTGATAATGATTCAGGTGTTCCAAATCCAAGAATTCGTTGTCCCCAGCTAATCTCTTCACCAAATCCAAAAAATAGAAGCAAGGCTAACAGTAAAATCCAAACATTTCGTTTAGCAATGAATAGCCGGAACAGTGTAAGCGAGGCAAGAAGAAAAAATAAGGCTGTTAAATATTCAAATAATCCATCCTCTTCTCCAAGTGTATTCACATTCTTCTCTCCAAAGAAATAAACAGAGTATGCTGCTACTATTATGATAATAAGAGGAATAAACAATTGTAACTTTTGAGTAAGTTCATTTTTTACGGTTTTAAATAAATTGCTAATCATATCGTCACACTTAATTCAAGGGATTTAACTTGTAATAATTGACAAATATAAAGCCATATGAGGATTCTTAAATAATTAATTTAAATTAGACATAACTTTAAATTTACTTTTATGACTGCAGGTATTATAACCATTATCATCGTTGCTGTAGTAGTATTCTATCTTATAGGTATTTATAACAGACTGGTGAAACTGCGAATACGAAGAGAAAATGCATTTGCAGATATTGATGTGCAACTCAAGCAGAGGCACGATTTAATTCCCCAACTGGTGAATACGGTTAAGGGGTACATGAAGCACGAAGAGGGAGTATTGGTTAAAGTGACCGAAGCCCGTTCCCAGGCTATGCGGGCTTCCGGTATTGATGAAAAGATAGCTGCTGAAAAGCAGTTATCATCAGCATTAAGTGGTCTTCGTATTCAACTCGAAGCATATCCTGATCTCAAGGCTAATACCAATTTCATGCACCTTCAACAGGAAATCTCCGATATAGAAAATAAGCTGGCAGCTGTACGCAGGTTCTTCAATTCTGCCACCAAGGAATTAAACACCGCCATACAGGTTTTTCCTAATGTTTTGATAGCAGGTATGTTTGGTTTTAAAACCGAACCTATGTTTGACTTGGGAGAAGAACGCAGCACAGCCCAAAAGGCGCCCGATATAAATTTTAATTGATCCGTGTCAGGTTACGTGGGCATTCAAAAGCAGATCAGCCGGAACAACCGGATGTCTGTGTTCTACTTGATTGCATTCCCCTTTTTGGTTTTAGCAGGGGTTTATGCTTTTATTTTTTTCATGACGGGAGATGAATACCGCCCAGCTGATTTTCAGTTGGTGAATTCTGCGTTTGTTTCGGTAATTCCATGGGTTTTAGGAATGGTACTAATATGGTTTCTCATTGCCTTTACTTTTCACAGCCGGATAATTGATTCTGCAACAGGCGCCAAACCGCTTGAACGCAAAGAGAATATGCGCGTATATAACCTGGTTGAAAATCTGTGCATGAGTGAAGGAATGACGATGCCCAAAATCCACATCATCGAAGATCCTGCACTTAATGCATTCGCCAGCGGTCTTTCAGAGAAGAGTTTTACAGTAACCTTAACCCGTGGCATCATCGATTCGCTGGATGATTTGGAACTGGAGGGTGTAATTGCTCATGAACTGATGCATATACGCAATCGTGATGTACGGTTGTTGATAATCACCATCATTTTTGTCGGTATATTTTCATTCCTTGTTCAGATTCTTTTCCGCAGTATGTTGTACGGATCGGGAAGGAGAAACCGAAAGGATAATAAAGGAATTATCATTGCTTTACTGATTGCCGTGGCCGCCTACTTATTATCCTTGATTTTTAAGTTTGGTCTGTCGCGAAAACGGGAATACATGGCTGATGCGGGCGCTGCTGAGATGACCAGGAATCCAAAGGCACTGGCTTCAGCACTTCGTAAAATATCCGGAAACTATGAAGTAAAGTCCGTTAAGGGTGATGACATAAAAGAGATGTTCATTCAGAATCATCCCGATAAATCAAGTGGGTTTATGGGTGGATTGGAAGGTTTATTTGCAACTCACCCGCCAATTGAAAAGAGGATTGAAATACTGGAACAATTCTGAACGATTAGTTGCGCCTTAGAAAAATAAAACCAGTCAATGCTTCACTTGCCTGGTCTTTGTTCAAGACATAATAATAGGTGCCTTCCGGCAGTTCTTTTCCTTTATCGCTGATGCCGGTAAACTTCTTGGTATTGTTGTCATATCCTTCAGCATCGTAAACCGGGTTACCCCATCGGTCGAAGATCTGAATTCGGTTTTGTGGATACAACCAAATGTTCCGGATATTCAGAAAATCATGTTTTCCATTAGGGTTTGTAGTCACTACGTTGTATATCTCTAGTTCGGCATTGCCTTCACCGATCAGGTTAAGCGTAAATACGGGTATATTACTATTGCTGAAGATTGTAAGTGTACCGGTTCTTGAACCGATTTCAGTCGGAACGAAACGGATACTTAGTGTTTCACTTTCATTAACGTCAATCTGGGTTGGTGGTGTGTTTTCGAGGTTGAAATCACCTGTAACTGTAATCGATGAAATGCTCAGCGTAGCACTGCCGGTGTTGCTGATTTCAAATTGACGGATTCGTTGATCACCAACTTCGGTCAATTCAAAATTGATTGTTGCTCCATTGGGTTGAGAAATTCCATCTTCTGTTTTGGCACCGATTATTGGAACGCCTGTAACGGTTAACGTAGTTGGTTCCGTTTGCAAAGTGAGGTTGGGAACGATTGAATTGGTAATAAACAGTTCATACGTTCCGGCATCCGGAAAATCAACAGCGGCAATAGTCAGGGTGTTGCTGGTGGCCCCCGCACGGTTTACTCCATTTTTCCTCCATTGGTACTGGTTAGCAGTACCGCCTACGGAAAAACTTTTCGTAAATGTTTCACCTACAATCAGGTTCCTGGTTTCTCCGCCAGGAATTATCCGCTGAGGTGAATAAATATAATTGGCAATTCCCATATTAGGCTCGAGGTCTTCGAACGTTAAATTATTGGTACTCACATTAAGATTGACCAATGATTTTGAAAAGGTGGGTACCGCAGTTAAGAAATTGCTCTGAAGCTGCACATTAGTAAGACTAGAAATTGTGGCTATTTCGTTAGGTACAATCCCTGTTAATTGGTTATTGCCTACCAATAATTCTCTCAGTTTGGTCAGGTTACCCAATTCTTTGGGAACTGATCCGTTCAATTGATTTCGGTTAATTCGGAGAAACTGCAGATTACTTAAACTACCAAGTTGTGTCGGTATTCCTCCGGTAAGAAGGTTGTTTGACAAATTTAGTTCAACCAATGCAGACAGATTGCCAAGTTGTGTGGGAAGGTTACCGGATAATTGATTTTCACTGAGGGAAAACGAAGTCAGTTTGGAAAGCGAGCCGAGTGCGCCTGGAATTGAACCGGTTAATTGATTATTGTCTAATAAAAGTTGAACCAGGTTAGTAAGGTTACCAAGCTGAGCTGGAATCGAACCAGTTAACCGGTTAAAGGTCAGGTTGATTTGTGTTGCTTTAGCCAGGCTGCCTAATTGCGTTGGTATTTGACCACTCAATTGATTGTTGTTTAACAATAAAACAGTCAGGTTACTCAAATTACCTAACTGAGAAGGAATTGTTCCTGTTAATTGGGCATTACTAAGATTGAGAAAAACCAAGTTAACCAGATTGCCTAATGATGTAGGTATGGATCCGCTTAGCCTGTTGTATGCTAAGTCCAATGACGTTAACCCCGTAAGGCTTCCTAGTTGTGCTGGAAGTGTACCAATCAGGTTGTTCCCGGAAAAAGGTGGATTGGCCGGATTCATATTGATCTGCGTCACCCGGTTTCCAGTAACAGTAATTCCGTACCAGGTACTTACCGGACGGCCGGGTACAAGCCAATTGGTCCTGGTCGTCCAACCCGGCCCGTTCGTACTGTTATATAATGCTACTAATGCCAGGGAGTCAGAAAGCACTACCTGAGCTTTCGTGGAATAAGAACACGTTAATCCGACCAACAGACAGAAGCCAAATAGTGCCCTAAAAATTTTCATGGGTTTTAAAAATACCGAAATATTTTATGCTGTGTACCCAAAGGACTAAATTCTATCAGAATGGAGAGTTCGTGGGTTCCGTAATTCCTTGTTAATAAGGCATTTACAGGTAATTCAAATCCATAGCCAATACGGGTTCGCTGGGAGATCTGAATCTGGGTATTGATGCCTACAGCCGAAAGATTACGCACCGTCAAACCTATCCATAAGGTTTCCATAAAGAGTGCATGCAGGTTGGCATCCAGGGCTATATTTCCATCCGGAACCATACGCAAAAGAAACGATGGTTTGATTCTTACTTTGCTGTCAAAGGAGTTATTTAGTAAGACACCACCACTGAAATAAAAATGACGCAGGTACCGTGTACTGCTTACCAGTCCATCATTTACATCTACATTGAGAATACGGGGAGAAGAGGCACCAAAATAAAACTTATCCGTTTTTATAAATATTCCGGCACCGAAATTTGGTTTTGTGTATTGAGTGAGATTGAGATTCAGATCCTCATCGTCCAGGTACTCCAGGTTTAATTTTGTATAATCATACCGGTAATTGATAATGCCTCCCTGAACTCCCAGAGCCAGAATGAATCCATTGCTTTCAATGACGTTAAAGGAGAAGGGTAGTTGAAATTCGAAATTCTGATTAATACCTAATTGATCGGAGACCAGCATGCCACCGGTACCAAACCGATAACCCAATGATGATGTGACCGATAAAAAATTGGTGAGGGGGGCACCGTCAATGCCAATCCATTGCTTGCGTGAAATCAGGTTTACCGTAACATCTTTATAAATTCCAACATAGGCCGGGTTGATCATCCCCTGGTTATAGAAATAAAGATTGTATAATGGGTCCTGCTGCGCTTTACCCCCAAGAGCCAACAAAAACAGTAAAAACAAGACGGTACTCCGCATTCAAATGGTACGCCTAAAGCCAATTTAAGGGCGTGAAGGTAATAATTTATAGTTAAATGGGTACGAACAGATTTTGAAGAGGCATGCTCAAAACTAAGAATATGGCCATTCTGCAAAGGCCTGATTCGGATTACAGTACTAGTTCAGACCGTTTATAAATTCAACCCTAATGCAACCTGTTAGTAATAGATACGTATATTTGTTTTACAAAATATATAGAAATGAATAAAGATTACCTCGGAGAATTTGAGGAATTGGTGCTTACCATGGTGGGCATATTGGGTGAAGAAGCGTACGGAATTGCCATTGTTAATGAGATTCACGAACGATTGGGCAGGGAAGTGAATCTAAGTGCCGTGCATGTAACCCTTTACAGGCTTGAAGACAAAGGACACGTTAAATCAAGAATGGGAGGGGCAACCAATGCCCGTGGAGGAAGGCGCAAACGGATATTTACGATTACCAATGCCGGATTGGCCATGTTAAAAAACATGAAGGAAGCCCGCATTGATCTTTGGCGGATGATACCCCAACTTAAGTATAGTGTATGAATTTCGAATCCGGATCATACAATAATAACTCTAAATCACAGCAAACAAAATCGGCTCTGGATGCGCGTGCGGTTCGGTTTACCATGCGGTTTCTGAATTGGTTTTGCCCGCCTGAGCTATATGAAGGCATTGAAGGCGATCTGCTCGAACAATTCGATTACGACTTACAACATTCAGGATTAGAGAAGGCCAAACGGAACCTGATTTGGAATATGTTGAAATTTTTCAGGCCTGGAATTTTTATGCGAAATCGATTCACAATTCAACTCATCAATACCATTATGTGGGGAAATTATTTAAAAGTGGCTACCCGGAATATAGCCAGAAGAAAACTCTATTCCTTTATTAACGCCATCGGATTGAGCATTGGAATAGCCTTTTGCATTCTTATCTTTTTATATATAGACGATGAGAGAAGTTTTGACCAGTTCCATGAAAACAAGGATCAGATATACAGGTTGAATGAAGCCAGTTATAGTGTCTGGGCAGCCGAGCGTGGTGAATACCCAATGGAAAAATCGGCATACCTGCCTTTGCCGTTAGGCACAGCCTTGAAGAATGAAATTCCTGAGATTCAATACCTCACTCGTTTTAATTCAGGGCAAACAGCGATCTTCCGTTATGAGGATAAGGTATTTACAGAGCACATTGCTTTTGTTGAAGCCGACTTTTTTAAAATGTTTTCATTCCCTGTATTAGCCGGTTCCGCTGAACAATTGTTTAAGGATAAATATGAGATAGTACTGACTCCTGAAATTGCAACAAAATATTTTGGCAAAGAGGATCCGATTGGTAAAGTAATTACCCTGGATATACAAGGAGAACATCAATTTACAGTTAGCGGTGTAATTGAGGAGCCTCCTTCCAATTCAAGCCTCTCATTCAAAATTCTTGTTCCCATTGAGAATCAATTCTGGTACGAGCGAAATCGGGAGCAGTGGGGAAGTTTCAGTTATCCAACGTTCATACAACTTCATGCCAATACCAGCCCGGATGACTTTCAAGCCAAGGTCGATACCCTCATCAATAAGAAAATGGGTGATCGGTTAAAGCAATGGCGCAAGGACGGAAAAATACCAGATGAATATCCTGTATTTGAGTTAAGTTATACCAAACTGACAGACATTCATTTAAATACGGAAGTAAGCTGGGATAAAGTAAGCGATCCCAAATATTCATGGATACTGGGCGGTATAGCCTTGCTGATTATTCTTATCGCATCTATCAATTACATCTCACTCGCACTAACGACTTCAGCTTCAAGAAGGATAGAAGTGGGCATTCGAAAAGTTGTTGGTGCACAAAAGAAACAATTGGTTTCGCAGTTTGGATTAGAGTCGCTTATACTCGCGTTTGTTTCCTTGTTTATAGGTGTAGGTCTGGCCGTGCTATTCCTGCCTCCATTCAATGAATTTACCGGTAAAGGTATAAATATATACAGCGTTAATGCACTTCAGTTTATAGGTTCAGCCCTGCTCATAACGGTACTCGTGGGAATTGTTGCCGGAAGTTACCCTGCGCTTTTTCTATCGGGCTTTTTACCGGCTGCTGTGCTTAAGGGTGGCTTTACATCAAAGCTAAAAGCTGGATTTACCAAGCCATTGGTTGTGTTTCAATTTTTTCTTTCTGCTTCCATGATCATTTGTTCTGTAGTCATGTATCGACAAATGGAATTTATTGCTGTAAAAGATCTTGGGTTTGATCACGAGCAGGTGTTGGTTATTCCAACCCAGGCAGGATGGAACGAAGAGGCCGATAAAGTGGTGGAGCAATTCAGAAATAAGGCAAGTACTGAACCTTCCATAACACATGTAGCCGGAACCAGTTCATCGTTTAATCAGGGATGGTCGCGTTATGGTTATAAAATCAAGGATGAAAACAAGTCAGCTTATGTGTATCGGGTTGACCCTGCTTATGCTGAGTTACTGAATCTCGAGTTTGTGGAAGGAAGAAATTTTGACGAACGGATAGCCTCCGATAGTACAGCTATAGTGGTAAATGAAGCACTAGTCCGCGATATGGGATGGGATAACCCACTCGATGAATATTTGAACTGGCGTGAGGATAGTGTTGGATTGGGATCGAAAGTAATTGGCGTGGTTAAAGATTATCATTTCCTTTCCCTGGAACGTGATATTGAACCTATGTTTTTATCAATGGATAAGCGTAACACAGGTTATTTAACTTCCATGCTGGTAAAGGTAAACCCGGGTGATCTTTCCGATAAGCTTGACCGAGTAAAGAAAATCTGGACCGGATTGTACCCCGATAAGCCATTCGATTACTCATTCATGGATCAGGATGTAGCCAATCAATATCAGGCCTATAAGCGTTGGATGAAAATCACGGCTTTGTCTACCGGCTTTGCCATTTTTATTGCTTGCCTGGGATTATTTGGACTTGCGGGAGTTAATGCCATTAATCGCACCAAGGAGATCGGCATTCGAAAGGTAATGGGGGCAGAACTTTTCAGTATACTGTTTATGCTTAATCGTCAATATGTTTGGCTGGCCATTATAGCCTTTTCACTGGCCGCCCCAATTTCATGGTACGTAATGACCAAATGGCTGGGAAGCTTCAAATATGCCATTACAATAAGTTGGGATTTGTTCGCAATTAGCTTGTTGGCAGGATTGAGCCTTGCCCTATTTACGGTGAGTTACCATGCCATTAAGGCCGCTAACGTTAATCCGGCAGAGACATTGAAGTATGAATAATCACTCAATTAATTACATGAGGTTTTGACCGTGATTATTCACTCGGTATCTTTTGAGAATGAAAGTTTTTGAGAAAGAAATTGTTGTTCAGGAAAGTGATATTGATAATCTAAGACACGTTAATAATGTTGTATACCTGCAATGGGTTCAGGATGTAGCCTCAGCACATTGGATAACCATTGCTTCCGAAGAAATGAAGGAAAAATATGCCTGGGTGGTTCTTAAGCATGAGATTGAATATATGGGACAGGCATTTTTAGGTGATCGTATTCATGTTAAGACCTGGGTGGAATGGTCAGAAGGATTTCGTTCTGAACGGCAGGTTGAATTCAGAAATTTGACCAACAAAAAATTATTGGTAAAAGCAAAAACTACCTGGTGCCTGCTCGATGGAAAAAGCATGAAGCCCCGTAAGATTGAAGAGGATATAAAAACGATCTTTCATTAACCCAGAACTTCTCGGATCATTCTTTTGCGCATTCCATCATCCGGAAGGCGTCCGAAACCGGCCTTGCAATTATCCAGCATATGATGTGGCTTGGATGTACCTGGGATAACACAGGTAACGGCAGGATGTGAAACAATAAACTTAAGAAAGAATTGTCCCCAGCTTGAACAATCAATTTCACTTGCCCAGTCGGGTAGAGGTTTACCCTTGATGCGGCTAAACAGAATTCCTTCTTCAAACGGACGGTTAATTAATACACCAATCTTCCTTTCCTGTGCTAATGGAAAAAGACGCTCTTCCGCTTTACGACTGAGTATTGAATAATTGATTTGAAGAAAATCTACAGGGTTACTTTTTATAATTTGTTCGATCTGATTATACGCACTTTCTGTATAATGAGTAATACCCGTGTACCGGATTTTCCCCTGTTCTTTCCAGTCCCTTAAGGTTTTGAGGTGGGTTTGCCAGTCAAGCAAGTTATGGATTTGCATTAAATCAATTTGTTTCCTGCGCAGTAAGAGAAAGGAATCAGTCATTTGGCGTACACCGGCTTCTTTTCCGCTTGTCCATACTTTGGTTGCAATAAAAAGTTTTTCATTCAGGCCAGTCTCACTTGACAAATCGCCAACGACTTTTTCGGATTGGCCGTACATGGGTGAGCTATCAACAACACGCCCATAGTTTTCAACCAGGGTGCGCAGAACTTCCCTTAAAGGGTTTAATGCATCAGGAGAGGAGTCTACATCGAAAGTTTGCCAGGTTCCAAGCCCGATTACGGGTAACTCTTCTCCGGATAAAAGTGACCGGGTGATCATTTTGGTTGGAGTTGCTGTATTCAAAAATGACAGAAATGGCGCGGCACTTAATGCTGCGAGTTGATGAAGGTAATTTCTTCGTGATATCCTGACTTCCGTCACTGCTATTTAGGTGGATAGTTTTTCAGCAACTTGGTTATACCGCGTCTGATGTTTTTTTCAGATAAATCCGGAGTGGATTCCAGATATCCCAAAGCCTGGCTTTGCCACACTACCTCACTTGTTTTATGGTCAACCATATGAATGATGATTGTACCTTTTGTGAGAATTAGTTCTTCCGGATCCATGAACGTCATCCGGTAATAATAAGGTTCATCTTCCCGGTTATGATATGTAATCACTTTTTCATTTTCGATTGTGATGTGAAAATCAACCAGTAAGTCAGGTTCCTGGTCAGTATAGGTTAATCCTTTTTTCTGAAGATTATCGATGATTGCTTCTTTTACCCTGGCCTGAATGATGGTGTCATTCATGTATTCCGGTCCGGTAAAAGTAAATTGGCAGCCCTCCAGCCAGCAAAAGGATTTATATTGATTATAATCGATCTGGTGATTGTATGAACTCTGGATGGCACTGCAACCTGAAATTATTAAAATCAATAAAATGAAATGAAAGACCTTCATAGTACACAAGTACGTAACATCAAGGCAAATGAAAAAAGTTTATAAAGTAAAAGATCAGATGATCTTTATCAGGTCATCAGGCCAATTCGCGCAAATCAACGGGTACCACTTTTGATACACCTTTTTCTACCATGGTGATGCCATAAATTACATCCGTTGATGTCATGGTGCGCTTATTATGCGTTACAATAACAAATTGCGAGTCCTTGCTGAACGTACGGATAATGTTATTAAACTTATCGATGTTGGCATCATCCAACGGAGCATCCACCTCATCAAAAATACAGAATGGTGCAGGCTTTAACAGGTACATGGAGAACAACAAGGCGGTAGCGGTCAGGGTTTTTTCTCCACCCGATAACTGGTTGATGGTAAGCGGGCGTTTGCCTTTCGGTTTTGCCATGATATCTATTTCAGATTCAAGCGGGTTATTCGGATCAACCAGTTTCAGGTCGCAATCATCTTCTTCATTAAACAAGGAACGGAATACGCGTTTGAAATGATCGCGTATCTGATTAAAAGCTTCCATGAATGTAACGCTGGCAGCGCCTTCAATCTCAGTAATGGTGCTGAGCAGCGATTCTTTTGCCTTGGTTAAGTCTTCTTTCTGAGCAATAATAAAGTCATTCCGCTCTTTGATTTCCGTATAGGCTTCCATCGCCATCGGATTGATGGGCCCCATATTGTCCAATCGTTCGCGAATGCGCGAAACTTCCTGGCGAAGTTTTTCTTCATTTAATGAGGCTAATGTTTCGGATTCTTCCGGGGTGGCTTGTTCAGTCAGTGCATCCAGGTCAACATTAAATTCAACGGACAATCGCTCTTTAACAGAATTTAGCTGAAGCTTGCTTTCATTTAACTGATTCTGAAGCTCCATGAGGAGATTGTCAATCGTGTTTCGTGCATGCTGCACTTCACGTAAGTCTTTCTCCAGTTGGTCGATATCACCACGGGTTTGATAATAATCCTTTTCTGCTTCATTGAGGCCTTTTTCCATCTCCTCTTTTTCCGCATACATGGCAATGAGTTCATTATCGTTGGCGTGCGTGCTTTCGATAATGCCTTTGATTTCTTCTTCGTTTTTCTTCAGTTCTTCCAAATTGAGTTCAATGCGTTGGCTGCTTTGCTCCATCGATTCCTGCTTGAACCGGATTTCCTGATCAATGCTTTTAACCCGGTTTTCCTGTTGGTGGAAAAAGATGTTTTGTTCATTGAACGCTGCTGATTTTTGACTCAGAAGATCGTTTTGAGAAGATAACTTCCCGGTAATTTCACTCATCTGGGTTTCGTGCAGCAACACATCGTGGTTCAGTTGCTGGGCCCTCGGTTTTAATTCATCCAATTCTTTGAGCAGCGAGTCTATTTTCTCCAGTATATCTTCCCTGCGTAAATCAGAATTGCTGAGCAACTGGGAGAACTGTTCGCTTTTTGTGCGGATGGATACATATTCTTCATTGGTCTGCCGGATTGAATTCTGTATTTCTTCAATCTGCTGACGAATGGTGTGGTTGCGAAGTTTCTCCAGGTCGGACTGGCGCTGTACCAGGCTTTCACGTGTTGTGTTCAGCTTACCGGTTAATTCACGGATTTCCTTATCAAGTTTTTCAAGATTTTTTGCGCGGCCAATTCGTTTACCTTCAAACAATCCTACTGAACCTCCCGAGAGGCTAAATCTGCGTTTTGTGAATTTTCCACTCTTTGTAATAAAGATGTTGTCGTCCTCAGCAGGAATTCCCTTAATATCTCCGCCTTCATAGATATACACCCGGTCGAGAATAAACGACATTAACTTGCGGTACTTCGGATCGAATTCAATGATCTGAGTTGCTGGAAAGGCATTGTCGTAAATTCGGGTAGGCGTGGGATCAAATTTTTCAAAGGCATCAAGAATGAAGAAGTTGGCTTTTCCTTTCGAGGCATCACTCAGAATATTGATGGCTTCATAGGCTTCTGATTCATGATCAACAATGTAATAGTTCAGATAGGATTCAAGGTAATTTTCAATCGGAACCCGGTACTCTTCCGGACAGGTAAGTATATCCGAAAGCAAGGGTGCATTTTTAGCGATTCTTTTTTTCAGGAATTTGATCGCTTCCGGAAAACCTTCCAGGTTTTCAACAAGTGATTTGGTTAAATTATACTCGTTTTGTCGTGCATCCAGTTTGCGACTGATGGAAGTAAGCTCTTCACGGATCATTTCGATGGTTTTCTCCATTGATGAAATGCGACCCAGCGTATCTTCTTCTTCCCTTTTCAGGCTTTCCAATAATTCGTTTTTCTTGTTGATTTCTTCCTGCAACTCAACCAGTTTCTTTTCAAACTCAACCAGGCTTGCGCTTTGCTGGCTTGTATCCGAAGCTGTACGTTCAAGTTCCTGCTTAAATGAGTTTATCTGAATTTCACGAATTTCAACCGCCTTATTAATCTGAAAGCTTTCTTCCTGCTTTGTACGCTGTACTTGTCGGAGTGAATCAACTTCAGATTGCAATGAAGCGGTAACTGTTTTTTGTTCTTCGTATTCTGCTTTTAATGAATCAAGCTTTTGAGTTATTTCTGTTAAAATAAGTTGTGCTGATTCCTTTTCGGATTCCAGGCTTTGTATACTGAAGCGGGCGCGTTCATTGCTCTTTTTATCCTGGTCGATTTGTTCTTTGAGGTTGCTGATCCGGTCGTTCAGGTATTTTAATCGCTCGTTCTTGATTTGCTTGTCGCTTTCGTATTGCCTGATTCGTGATACAAATTCATTTATAGACTTTTGCCTTGATGAAAGTGTCTTTTCCTTACCAATTAAATCGGCTTTAGCTTGTTCAATGGAGGCTTCCTTGTCTGCTGTAGAGCTGGTTAATTCCAGCTTACGGTCATTTTCATCCTGGATACGCTTTTGAATGGAATCATGCCTTGATTTCTGCTGATTAACAACCACTTTGGCGAGTGTAATGCTTTTTTCTTTGTACTCGTCCTTAATGCGGTAATAGGTTTCGGTTTGTTTTGCCTGTTTTTCAAGGCTTTTCATATTCTTTTCGATTTCGAAAAGAAGATCCTCAACACGTTCCAGGTCGGCATCTGTGTCTTCCAGTTTTTTAAGCGTTTCTTTTTTACGCTTTTTAAACTTGGATATACCAGCCGCTTCCTCGAACAACATTCTTCGGGAGTTATCCTTGTCGTTCAGCAAATCATCAACCATGCCTAACTCAATGATCGCATAGCTGTTGGATGCGATACCGGTATCCATAAAAAGATTGGTGATGTCTTTCAACCGGCAGGTAACGCCATTCAATAAGTATTCACTTTCACCCGAACGATAAAGTCTGCGGGTTATCGTTACCTGTGAGTATTCGGTAGGAAGAATATTTTTGGTGTTATTAATCGTAAGTGATACTTCGGCCATCTGCAACGGAGATCTTCCGCTGGTTCCGTTGAAGATCACGTTCTCCATTTTTTCTGAACGAAGGGCACTTGTCTTTTGCTCACCCAGTACCCATCGAATGGAGTCAACAATATTGGATTTTCCGCATCCGTTCGGGCCTACGATACCGGTAATTCCTTCATCAAAATTGATAACGATTTTGTCTGCAAAACTCTTAAATCCTTTAATCTCCAGCTTGGCTAATTGCATGAAATAGGGTCGTAATAGTGGTTGTTTAAAAAATGAAGGCAGCAAAGTTAAGATGAATTAAGCAGATGCCAAACGCGATCAACGGGTATTGTGTCAAACCATCGCAAGATTCCAAAAACCGCCCAAATTCGTGTTAATTCAAGATTTTTAATACATTTGTTACTATGGACGATTTTCAATTTTGGCTCTATGTAATTATTGGTGTGATCTACCTGATCAGCCAGGTAAGAAAGAAATCAAAAGCCGGTCAGGAGCTTCCACCGGAGCGTCCACAACCTCGACAGAAAACAAAACCCCAAACCTCCTGGAAATCAGAAGAAGTAACTACAGCGCCCTCCAACAAGCCCATAACCTTTGAAGAATTATTAAAGGAAATAACGGCTTCAAAAGAAAAACCGGTTACTGAAACCAAGTCTTATGAAGATTATCAACCCGAATATGAAGATTATGACGATCGGGTTGAGGATGAAATCAAGGATATAGAAGAAGAAGCGGTTACTTATCCTCAGAAGGATTCTATTTATAAGCAATTTGAAGAAGCGAAATACAAAGATTATACAAAGGATACGTTAGAGGAGTCACTTAAACTCGAGAATGTGAATATGAATTACGGCAGATTCAAGGAGTTTGAAAGCAAAAAAGAAGTGAATCTATTGGAAGCATATGCCGGTGACCTGAGAAATCCGGAAGGATTAAAAAAGGCCTTTGTTCTCTCTGAGATTTTTAACCGGAAAGAATTCTGATGCTTTACGTTAGGATTCCAAAGCGATTGATGTTCAAATGCCTGGGATAAGGAAATACTAATTTTTGAGTTAACGCAAATAGAACAGGTTGCATTAAATATTTGAAAACAATTCAGTTCGAGCGTATTTTTTTTTATTTTTCACTTTAAATGAAATATTCTAAAACATTACTGATGAGTAGTTTCTTGTTCCTGGGATTTACCCTTTCAGGTAATGCCCAAGCCAGGAATTGCACCATTGAAGCAACTACGACAACTGTCAATCCACAGGCAGGCAGAAATGATGGCCGCATTGAATTCAACTTCACTGATAAATCGCGTACGTATAAGATTTACCTCATTAACCGGAATCCGGATGAGGCAAAAAAGCCACTCAGGGGAGTGGAGTTGAGGGATTTGAAGGCCGGTTTTTATGATTTTGTAATTGTTGATAATGAGGGGTGTTCAAAGCAAATAACAGTAGTCTTAAAAGGTAATTAAACGACAGAGGATGCACCAGATCAGGCATTTTTTAATTGCGGCATTACTCCTCATTTTTTCTGCCGTTGCTTATGCACAACCTGCCACCGTTACGGTTGATGAAATTAGAAATCCCTGCGGGGCATCCGTTAACGGATCCATCCGGATCACGGTAACCGCTGGTGCCGGCCCATTCACCTACTTTTTAATTGGTTTCAATACTCCAATTGTTTTATCCGCAAATCTTGCGCTGGGTGTTCCAACGGTGGTACCCAATCTGCCCCCAGACAATTATCTGTTAATAGTCTCGGACAATGATCCGGCTCCAAATTTTCAACAAGCATTTAATCTGGTCAGCTCCCCAATAATTACGGGATCCGTTGACCCTGGATTTCCGGTAAACAATACCGGGTGTACTACACCTGATGGTGCAATCTCAGTAACAATTAATGGAGGTACTGGCGCTTATTCCTATTTGTGGGCCGGGCCATCCGGTTATACCAATAATATAGAAGATATATCGGGTCTTGCAGGGGGTGATTATTTATTGCTGGTAACAGATGCCGGATCAAGTTGTAATTTCCAATTGGGACCCATTAAGATTACTGATCCAGAACCTGCCTTACAGTCGATTACGAACACAGGTACTCAATTGATTTGTGTTGGTGATGATGCCGTGGTCAATTTATCAGGGTCCGAAACAACGGTAACCTATGAAGTTCTGGTTAACGGTTTCTCGGTTGGAATACCAACAGTAAACGGAACCGGTGGTTCCATCAATATTCCTGTACCGGCCGGGTCGTTTACCGATGGTGATGCCCTGGTGGTACAAGCCCGCTCGGGAATATGTACTCCAATTCTAATGAATGGAGTAATCATCACGGATATTGTTGCACTGGTAACAAATAGTGTCGTAACCAACAATACAAGTTGTATATCATTTAACGGAGCAATCGATTTAACAGTAACCGGAAGTGCCGGTCCATTTACCTACCAATGGTCAGGTCCTAATGGATTTACAAACAATACTGATCAGGATATCTCTAATTTGGAACAAGGTAATTATACAGTAATCGTTACCGATGTACCCAGTGGATGTACCCTCAACTCGGTTATCGTGGTTGGCGATAGCCGTCCTGTTCTTACGGTCGATAATTTAACATTTGCCGATGTTTCCTGCTTTGGCGGAAATGATGGATCCATCCAGATTGCGGTGATCGGGGGCGCAGGATCCATAAGTTATACAATAACACCGGATGTGAACCTGGTTGGGAGTGTGGCATTAGGTAATTTTACTAATCTTCCAGCCGGAAACTATACGGTGCGTGCTACCGATGCTGTTAGCGGATGTTTTATTGATGTTATTCAGGCCATCAGTCAGCCACCGGCACCCACAGCCGATGCCGGGCCGGATCAAACAGTTTGTGCTGGAGACAATGTAGTGTTAGCAGGTGTTATAGGTGGTTCTGCAACCGGTGCATCGTGGAGCGGAGGAACAGGTGTTTTTACACCCGACAATCTTACCTTAAATGCTACATATACGCCCAGTGCTGCTGAAATAACTGCCGGTACAGTGACATTAACACTGACTACAATTGATCCGGACGGTGCAGGTCCTTGTACAGTAGCGTTTGACCAGGTAACCATTACAATTAATCCGGCAGCAACAGCCGATGCGGGTGCGGATCAAACCATTTGTTCCGGTAATACGGTAAGCTTATCGGGAGTAATAGGAGGTTCTGCTTTAAGCTCCACATGGTCTACTTCGGGTGATGGAACATTCAGTGATGCATCCATCTTAAATCCCATTTATACCCCAGGTCCTAATGATGTTACTTCAGGTTCTGTTACATTAACTCTGACAACGGATGATCCTTCCGGACCATGTCTACAGGTAAGTGATGTTATTTTAATTACCATTAATCCTCTGGCAACAGTTAATGCCGGCCTTGACCAGGAAATTTGTTCAGGTCAGACAGTAACATTAGCCGGATCATTTGGAGGGGCTGCATCAAGTGCCATATGGACAACCGCTGGTGATGGCACCTTTGATAATGCGAGCTCACTCACTGCAATTTATACACCGGGTCCGAATGACATTATAGCAGGAACAGTTACACTTACTCTTACTACTGATGACCCTTCCGGTCCTTGTTCACCGGCAATCGATGATTTAATAGTTACAATTACGCCAGTTCCAATTGTTAATGCCGGAGCCGATCAGGAAATCTGTTCAGGCCAGACGGTGAGTCTGACCGGGTTAATTGGTGGTTCTGCGAGCAGTGCTACGTGGACAACCTCAGGCGATGGTACGTTTGATAATGCAGGTTCACTTACCGCGATTTACACGCCAGGCGCGAATGATATATCAACGGGTACGGTCACATTGACCTTAACGACCAATGATCCAGCGGGGAACTGTCCATCCGTAAACGATGCAGCAGTCATTACCATTACACCTGCAGCCACCGTGAATGCCGGAGCCGACCAGGAGATTTGTTCGGACCAGACTGTAAATCTGATTGGAGTAATCGGTGGTTCAGCGAGCAGTGCTAGCTGGACAACCTCGGGTGATGGAACGTTTGACAACGCAGGTTCCCTTACTGCGATCTACACTCCAGGTGTAAATGATATTATAGCTGGCACGGTTACATTAACCTTAACTACCGATGATCCAGCCGGGAACTGTCCATCGGTAAACGATGCAGTAATCATTACGATTACACCAGCAGCCACCGCGAATGCCGGAGCCGACCAGGAAATTTGTTCCGATCAGACTGTTAGCCTGACCGGAGTAATAGGTGGTTCGGCAAGTAGTGCTACCTGGACAACTTCAGGAGATGGTTCGTTTGATAATATTAATTCATTAACAGCGATTTATACACCTGGATTGAATGATCTTACTAACGGAACCGTCACATTAACCCTTACAACCGATGATCCATCCGGCAATTGTGGGTCAGTAAGCGATGTAATAATCATTTCGATTTCCCCTGCGCCTACAGTAAATGCAGGCCCTGATCAAGCGATATGCAGTGGCAATACAGTAGCTTTAAATGGGATATTCGGTGGATCAGCAAGCAGCGCATCCTGGTCAACTTTGGGTGATGGAAGTTTCGACAACGTAAATTCACTTACGGCAGTATATACTCCAGGCCCAAATGATCTTACTGCAGGAACGGTTACGTTAACTCTTACAACGGATGATCCGGCAGGGAATTGCGGACCCGTAAACGATATTGTAATTATAACGATTACCCCTGCCGCAACAGCGGATGCCGGTACGGATCAGGAGATATGTTCCAATCAGACCGTGAGCCTCAATGGCGTAATCGGTGGATCGGCAAGTACCGGTACATGGACAACTTCAGGTGATGGCGTATTTGACAATGCCAATTCACTTACAGCGGTTTATACACCAGGTACCAGTGATTTAACAACAGGTGCTGTAACGCTGACTTTAACTACTGATGACCCCGCTGGAGATTGTACTCCAGCCAGCGATGCCGTAGATATCACAATTACACCATCTGCCACAGTTAATGCAGGAATTGACCAGGAGATTTGCTCCGGACAAAGTGTAAGCTTAAATGGAATTATCGGTGGTTCAGCCAGCAACGCAAGCTGGTCGACATCAGGCGATGGCTCATTTGATAATGTGAATTCATTAACTGCGATTTACACCCCTGGCCCTAATGATCTGACAGCCGGTACAGTTACGTTAACCTTAACCACAAATGATCCGGTTGGGAATTGCAGCGCATCAAGTGATGCGTTACTTATCACAATAACACCTTTGCCAACTGTAAATGCCGGAGCAGATCTGGATGCATGTTCGGATCAGTCGGTAACCCTGAATGGATCAATAGGAGGTTCAGCCAGCAGTGCTACCTGGACAACTTCAGGCGATGGTACTTTTAACAATGTCAATTTATTAGCGGCAATTTATACTCCAGGTCCAAACGATCTCGTGGCCGGAACGGTATCATTAACCTTGACCACGGATGATCCGGCAGGCAATTGCAGTTCGGTTAATGATCTCCTCGTTGTTACGTTTTCAACTGCAGCACTTGTAGATGCAGGTCCTGATGTTTCAGTTTGTTCAGGAAATACTGTTTCGTTGAACGGAACTTTTGGTGGATCTGCAAGTAGTGCTGTTTGGACTACAGCCGGGGATGGAACATTTGATAATCCGAATTCACTCACAGCAATTTATACTCCGGGTGCCAATGATCTCACTGCCGGCACAGTTACGCTGACTCTTACAACCGATGATCCTGCAGGTGTTTGTTCGGCAGTAAGTGATAATTTGGTTGTAACAATATCTTCTGCGCCTACGGCAACTCTTTCCGGAACAAATACAATCTGCCAGGGTGAAGCAACCAATCTTACTTTTATTTTAACCGGTGTAGGGCCCTGGAATCTTGTCTATACCGATGGGACAAATAATTTCCCGGTAAACAACATAGCATCAAGTCCTTTAATAATCAGTGTCACACCCGGTACAACAACAACATACAGCCTGGTTTCCATATCGGATACATGTGCACCTGCCGGAACGGTAAATGGAACAGCCATAATAACCGTTCAACCGTTGGCGCCACCAACTTCAGCAACCTTAAGCGGTGATGCCACTATATGCAACGGAGAGAATACGGATCTCTCAGTAACTATTGCAGGTGGCACCGGTCCTTTTGAGGTAACAATCAACGATGGCACCTCGAATATTTTGATTTCTAACTATTCAGACGGAACTCCTATTTCTGTTTCTCCGGTTACATCGACAACCTATACTTTGGTTTCAGTCGTAGATAATAATGGATGTAATTCATTAGCATTGGCAGGCACCGCCACAGTTACCGTTAATCAGGGACCTACTGCGGCAACATTACAAGGCACCATATCCATTTGTACTGGTGGAACTGCCGTATTATCTGTTGCAATTACCGGGGGTATCGGACCGTATAGTTTTACTATTGATAATGGGGTAGGGTTGATTTCAAATTATATCAGCGGAGATCCAATCAATGTAGCACCACTTGTAACAACAACCTATGCGATTGTTGGTAACGTTACAGATGCCAACGGGTGCATTATTGCTGGTACAGGGACAGCCGATGTTACAGTCTCGAGCGCACCAACTGCTGCGATCAGTGGCACGGCTTCCATTTGTGACGGTCAATTTACAGATCTGACCATTACACTTACCGGAGTCGGACCGTGGGATATCGTTTATTCAGATGGCTCTTCGAATATTTCCGTTACCGGAATTTTAACCAGTCCTCTGATAATACCTGTTAGCCCGGTCGCAACGACAACGTATACCCTTGTTTCGGTAGATGATACCTGCGGTGCAGGCACCGTATCCGGATCAGCAACAATAACAAAACGTCTTCCTACTGATCCTGTATGTATTGGAATCGGCATTGGCTGCTTTGCCTATACAATTGTAATTGATAATACACTTACACAAAGACCCTCATGTGATAATCAGAATGATGGAGTTATCGCGTTCAATGTTACGGGCACCGTGCCGGGTAATTACATCATACAGCTGATTTCTCCAACAGATACCCTTTCCCAGGTTGGGCCATCCGGGTTGTATGTATTTTCCAATTTATCTCCGAATGCTTACAGTTACCGGATTGAGGATGTAAATGGCAACATATGCCAGCAACCATTCAATCTTCCATTGGAGACATCTGTGGTGGCTACAGCTTCAGGCTTTATTGATGTTGCTTGTTTTGGAACATCAACTGGCCAAGCCACCTTTACAGTAACATCAGGGGGTAATTCACCTTATGAATATTCCGTGGATGGATTAACCTGGTTTTCGTTTTTATCTGGCCAGTCGGTAACTAATCTGCCTCCCAATGGAACGTATACAGTATTGATAAGGGATGATGAAAATGATTTATGTCCATATCCTGTATCCGTCACGATTAACAATATCAATCCGGCAATTACCATTGATTTTGATACACAAGACGCCACGTGTGGCAACAATGATGGATCGATTTCCATTGTAACTCCACCGGCTGGAGGAACGGGCGGGCCGTATACCTTTAAAGTTGATGGAACAGATGCCGTTCCGGTAAATGACACGTTTGAGAATCTGTTTGGTGGAAACCATATCATAACCGTAATTGATAACTCAGGTTGTGAGCGTAATTTCACAGTCTTTGTTCCCTATCCGGATTTTATTCTGATTGCAGCCGTTAACAGCACTGATGCTTCCTGCACGCAACTTGGAAGTATTGGTATTCTGATCGATAACTTTATCCCTTCCGCACCGTATGAGGTTGCCATTACCAATTCCATTTCAACGGTTCCTGTTGATTTCTTGGGACAATATTATTTAGGAAACGGTCTTGTTTTAATTACGGAGTTGACCCGGGGAGATTATTTTGTATGGATTAGAACCAGTGGTTCACAATGCCCAACCTTAGTAAATAACATAATTAATAATTTACCGATTACTCTGGCTGGCCCTGTTCCAGTATCATTTGACGTAAGCTGCAGGTTCTCCAACGGTGATTTACAGCTAACAAATATTTCAGGTGCTCCGGGTTTGCCCTACCAATTTGAAGTATTTGGAAATGGTTTTCTGGTTACAGGAAACTTAACACCCGATCCATTGGGCAATGCTGTTATCAGTGGGTTTACATCCGGTCAGTATGCGGTTAATCTCATTCAGGACCAGGGCCCAATTGGAGGATGCCCTACAGCAAGTTCCGGTTACCAGAATGCGCCCTTAGCATCGTTGGATACAGTCTCTGTCCGTGTACCCGATCCGTTTGCCAAATTTGATCAATCATTCCCTGAAAAAGGGACAGCATCCCGCATAATACGGATACAGGAAAGCGGATTGGGTGATTATGAAATCCGACTTGAATTGGTGGATGCTTTCGGATCACCGGATCCGAATCCAATCCGGGATTGGACGGTGATAAATAATCAGGAAATCCAATACAGTGACCTTTTTGCAGGTAATTATATTCTTTCATTACGCGATGGTTATGGATGTCAGAAAAATTATAACCTGACCATCGATATGTTTACCGGTATCTGGATTCCCAACATCTTCACACCGAATAACGATGGATATAATGATACCTTTTACATCCGTAATCTTCCTGCTTCGGGTGCGGATTTAATTGTTTCCAATCGTTGGGGTAATCAGGTGTTCTCATCATCAGACTACCAGAACGAATGGGATGGAGCCAACCAGGCAGATGGTGTATATTATTACAGGCTTCAGGTGAATGGTGAAGTCTACACCGGATGGATTGAAATTATGCGGGGTTCAAAACCTTAACGCAACGAGGTCAGGAATTTAAGTGTATCTATACCATCTGCATAGTCCCATACGTCCGGATACTGAGCTTTTCCAAAGGGTACAGTAGCAGGGTCAACGTTTCCAACTATACATTGTAGTTTATCCTGTATGGATGAAATTCGTTTCTGAAGTGTGCTTGCATCCTGGTAGTATTCATAGTATAGAACCGATATAGGCGAAACCAGACGTTCATTTTCCTGCAGCAGAATATAACCGGAATCAAGGAATATCTGCTGATTGACAAGCAGAATGGCTTTCTGATAATCGTAATTATTCGCGTATTTGTGATGGTCGATCAGATTTGAATTACCAGACCAGAGTTTAAATAATTCAGCTGGATTATAGCCTTCCGGAATAAACACCTTAGATACATTTCGGCAACCCAGACCAAAAAAGGAGAAGACATCTTTACCCAGGCTTTCCAGTTCTTGTGGAGTTTCATCGCCAGAAAGAATGGCGCAGGAAGTACGGTTTTTACGTATGATGTGGGGGAATTTCCCAAAATAATATTCGAAATGCCTGGCCGTGTTATCGCTTCCAGTAGCAATGAATGCATCTGATCCCTGAAGCGTTCCGGTTTCAATCACAATCTGGTTTTGAAAAGCTGGTTCCATGGCAATTAATTCCGAGATCAGCCATTTCATGGTGCTGGTGTCTTTGGAACTAAGTTTGGCTTTAGCTGTATGCCCGCTCAGTAGTACACATAAAAGATCATGAAAACCAACTAAGGGAATATTCCCGGCAAGTACTAACCCGATAACCTTTGTACGTACCTGACTAAAATCATATTTACTGGTCCATTTTTGGAGCGTCTCGCGTTCCAGAAAATGCTCTATTCCGTGTAGAGCCTGAAGCACATTAGTACCTGTAAACCATGGATTCTCAAGTATGGCCAGTTCAGCGAGTTCCTGCTTTTCTTTAGTACTCAATTCACGAATCCGATCCCCCAGTTTCGATAGTGCAAGTATTCGTAGATCAAGGGTCATGCTGCAAAACAATTAATGATATAAATCAGTTTGATGATTATGCTTTTGAAGGCTAATTTTATATAGCTTTAAACGTTCAAAATTAAGTAAAGATGGCTATTAAGATAACCGATGAATGTATCAATTGCGGAGCTTGTGAGCCTGAGTGCCCGAACACCGCTATATATGAAGGAGGAAGAGAATGGACCTGGTCTGGTGGTACTAAATTGTCAACCGTAAAACTGGAAGATGGCTCTGAAATAGATGCGAGTACTCCTCAGAACCCAGTATCGGATGAGTTTTATTACATCGTTTCCGGTAAATGCACGGAGTGCACCGGGTTTCACGAAGAACCTCAATGTGCTGCCGTTTGTCCGGTAGACTGCTGTGTTCCGGATCCGGATCATGTGGAATCAAAAGATGTGTTGCTGGCCCGGAAAGCCTATCTGCACCAGGAAGGTTAAGCCTTCCTGTTTTCACTTCATCCTGGCACGTTTAATCAGGTAGGTCTGAAGTATTGTGTTGATGTCATCACGGACATCAACGGGAACGAAGTCAATCTTGTATTGATGACATCGCATTTGTAGGTTATTATAAAACTGAAATGCTGCTTCCTGGTACGTTGACCGAACATCAGCAGGATTTAGTTTTATCTTCTGCTGGTTCTCCATGTCAATAAATTCGATGGGCCGGTCATCGAATTCGAATTTAAATTCTGTTGCGTAATCCAAAACATGGAAAACAATCACTTCGTGCTTGTTATGCTTGAGGTGTTGAAGTGCTTTGAAGATGCCTTCCGTCTCATTGACATCACCATCGAACATATCGCTGAAAATCACAATCAGCGAACGCTTATGAATCTTCTCTGCAATTTCGTGCAAAACCCCGGCAACATTGGTGTTCCGGTCTGACGGTTTTCGATCCAATAATTCATTTAAAATCAACAGTACCTTATCTAAATGGGTAGGGGATGATTTTACCGGGGTAAGGGTTTCTATTGAATCCGAGAAAAAGCATAATCCAACAGCATCTCGCTGGATATTTAACAGGAAAGCCAATGAAGCGGCAACTACTGTGCTGTAACGGATCTTGGCCCTTGATTCCCTTGGGTAAAACATGGAAGGTGAAGTATCGATCGCAATCAGGCATCTCAGATTGGTTTCTTCCTCATAGCGTTTAGTAAAAAGTCGATCGGTACGGGCATATACTTTCCAATCTATATGGCGTGTACTTTCTCCTTCATTGTAAAGGCGATGCTCGGCAAATTCAACTGAAAAACCATGATAGGGTGACTTATGCAAACCGGTAATGAAACCTTCAACCAGTTGCCTTGCTAAAAGCTCCAGGTTCGTTGTTTTATTGATATCCGACAGGTTGATTTTCATCGATTTATGTCAATATTTCAAACTTTTAAGGGAAGTAATGAATTGATTTTCAAGCACCTATACTAGCCCAAAATGTGATTTTTGACTTAATTCAATCGTTGGCACTTTTGCAATAAAAGTCCAAAATACTATATTAACAGAATAAATTAACCTAAACCCTTAACCTAAACCTGAAGGATTGTGGAAGAGAACAAACCAAACGGCAGGGATGAAATATTCTCTGCCAAAGTAAAAGCGGGTAAGCGAACCTATTTCTTTGATGTAAAGTCCACCCGCGGTAATGATTATTACCTGACCATCACCGAAAGCAAAAAACGCTTCAAGGAAGATGGATTCACGTATGAGAAGCACAAAATCTTCCTTTACAAGGAAGATTTTAACAAGTTTCTCGAAGCACTTAACAACACGGTAAATCACGTTAAAAACCAATTAATGCCGGACGTTGATTTCAGCCAGTTTGATCAAATTCACGACAACCACGAAGAAGTGCATGCCTCGGAACCGGCCATTAAGGAGAATAACCACAATAATTCAGAGCTTAAATGGGACTGATTTTACTTAACTAATTCATATTGAAGCCTTTGGTCAGACCAAAGGCTTTTTTATTTCTGACAATTAAGCATTTGGGGTAAGCTTTTATATTTGCGGCCTGTTATAAACTAATTATACATGGGCTTGCAGTGCGGAATAGTAGGACTACCCAACGTGGGTAAATCAACCTTGTTCAATGCCATTTCCAATAATAAGGCGGAGGCTGCAAACTTTCCGTTCTGTACCATAGAACCTAACGTTGGGGTAATTTCTGTACCTGATCCACGTCTGAAAACTTTGGAAGACCTGGTTAATCCACAGCGTGTGATCCCTGCAACTATTGAATTTGTTGATATTGCCGGCCTTGTAAAAGGTGCCAGCAAAGGGGAGGGATTAGGCAACCAATTTCTGGCCAATATACGTGAGGTGGATGCTATTGTACATGTAATCCGATGTTTCGATAATGACAACATCGTGCATGTAGATGGACGTGTTAACCCGGTTGCCGATAAGGAGATAATCGATACCGAACTTCAACTTAAAGACCTAGAATCGGTGGATAAGAAAATCAACCGGGTTGAAAAGATTGCTAAAAGCGGGGATGCAAAGGCTAAAAAGGAACTATCTGTTCTTCAGATTTATAAAGACGCTTTGCTGGAAGGAAAAAATGCCCGGGTAGTCGATGTTTCTGAAGAGGATAAAAAGGCAATTGAGGATTTGCAGCTATTAACAGCTAAGCCGGTGATTTATGTCGCTAACGTAGATGAAAAGTCAGTACACACCGGTAATGAATATGTGGATGCCTTACGGAACCTGGTCAAATCGGAGCAAGCCGAAGTTGTTGTTATTTCAGCCGCTATCGAAGCCCAGATTGCAGAATTGGAATCGGAAGAAGAACGTAGTGTCTTTCTGAAGGAATATGGCTTGGAGGAATCAGGACTTAATAAGCTAATCCGGGCCTCCTACAGCCTGCTTAATCTGATTACATACTTTACGGCAGGTGAAAAGGAAGTACGGGCCTGGACCATCAAAAGAGGGTGGAAAGCGCCTCAGGCAGCAGGGGTAATTCACACCGATTTTGAGAAGGGATTTATCAAAGCTGAAGTAATTAAATTATCTGATTATCAACAATATAAGACCGAGCAAGCCTGCCGGGAAGCAGGTAAAATGGCAATTGAAGGAAAGGAGTATGTGGTTCAGGATGGTGACATTATGCACTTCCGTTTTAATGTATAGATGTGTAAATATTCAATCGGGTATTGCTTAATTTTTTAATTTTTTTGTAGCTTTATAATCCGCTCATTATCAGGTTAAAGCGGGTCTTCAGGTTTAGGCATTTTTTAACCACATTTATTTTTTGACACTTGAGAACCAGAATCATTTTTTCGCTTAAGAACAGGGGAGCCTATGTACCGTTCCACCATCAGTTTTTACTTGCTCAGTTCATAAAGGGCCTATTGATGTTTGGACCTGACAAGTCATTCAGAACATATACACAGTTTAATTTCTCCGGTTTAAAGGGTCAGACTAAAATCAGCAGAAAAGGACTACACTTTTATTCATCAAAAGTCACCCTCGTCTTTGCCTGTACAGACAAAGTATTTCTGGATTATTTTCTGGGACGGCTATTTGAGCAGAAGGATATCATGCTGGGCAGTCTTCATCTGAGTCCGGAAGCCGTTGAGACAGAAGTACCGGCAGAAATATATTCCGAATCCCGGTTCTTATGTATTTCACCTATTGTGCCTATTCCTGCCTCTTTCAATGATGACCAGGGAAAAAAATTCATCTCACCCGATACAGACGAATTTTCAGATTTACTGTATGATTCAACACTTTCCAGAATGGAAGAAAGCGGACGGTTCACGGCTGAACAATTAGCAAGCTTTTATAAGTTTCAGATTGTTCCTGATGCCGGATATTTGCAGAAATTACAGGAAGCCAATAAGAAATTTGCCAGGATTTACCCGTTATACGATAACGATATAAAATTTGAAGTCCGGGGTTATACGTTTCCTTTTACACTATATGCAGCCCCGGAAGTTCAGCAATTCATATATGAATATGGTCTCGGCCATTTTACACACAAAGGCTTTGGAATGCTTGACGTTGCGGGAAACGATTCGGTTAAGCGGGAACCTCGAAAGGATGTAGTTTACGCCTGATTTCCGTTGATTACTTTTACACTAAAATCCTGAACTTAATCGTTTATCGAATAGTTAATTAAGCGTATGAAGTTGTTTCGTTACTTTCTTGCTCTTTTCAGTGTGTTAACCGTGTTCATGTTCAGCACGTGTGATGAAGATGAACCTGATTCGGATTTAGGGCGTGCTGTATACGATAAAAGTGGTAATCAATATTCAACCATTAAAATTGGAGACCAGGTTTGGTTAAAAGAAAACCTACGCACTACACTCTATAACAATGGCGATCCGATAAGTACTACCGCCAATGCTTCAACTGATATTTCAGCTGAAGGATCGCCAAAATACTGGTGGATCTATTTTGATGGGAGCGATCCGGTTGGAACCAGTGTAGGGCGCCTTTATACGTGGCATGCATTAAATGATGCAAGAGGTGTGTGCCCTCCCGGATTTCGGGTGCCGGTTGAAGATGATTGGATTGAATTAGCCAATTTTCTGGGTGGTAATTTATTTGCCGGTGGCAAGTTGAAACTGGAAGGAACAGGAATCTGGAATGCACCTAATTCAGGGGCGACAAACGAGGTAAATTTCGATGCTTTGCCGGGTGGTTTTCGACAGCCGGATGGTACTTATGTCGGATACGGAACTTCGGCTTTATTTTGGACCTCAACCTCTTCAACCGTTGATACGGCTATCGGATTTACCTTATCTAACCAAAATACGGTCTTAGGTACAGCAACACAGGATAAAAAATACGGAGCCTCCTGCCGTTGCATTGAAAATTAAGATTACCGCAACCGTGGATTCTTTTCAAAGCGGAGGTAACCAATCAAGACATCAATTTGTCTCTGAAATTCCCTGTAGTACACAAAAATTTCATAGCCATTTTCGGTTTGAAAATAGCTTCCTTCAAAATAATGGGAAGGCAGCGTTGTTGATTTAACACTGTATTGGTAATCATACCAACCTTGTTTTAGAAGGAACTTTGCCTGGTAGGTGCGCGACTGCGCATCGTATTGCATTCGGGTTGATTCGTCTTGGATCCATTGGTTAAACGATCCAACAGCGTAAACATCTCCGTTTATCCTCTCCGGAGAGGCTAACGTGAACGCCACGTCCAAATAATTGGCAGCATTGGTAATCCGGTAGTCGTAATTATCAAGCATAAAATTACCATTGATGTCTTCGTACTGTGAATAGGCTTCGCTTGCTCGGTTTTTATCTTTTTCCAGATAGGCGGTCCAGGGCATTGCAGATTTATCCATGTAGGCCACATTTCTGCCTGGATAGTTAATGGAACGCAGATCGAAAAAGCGAAATTCATTCCCACCTTTAATAAGATCTGTATCGCTGAAAAACCGATACTCAAGTTCATTGTTAAACTCCCGAACAAAAGAAGGTTTTACTTCCTGGGCAATATTATCCCATCGTTGATTTTGCCTGATCGATACATTAACGGTTTCTATCGGGTTAATCATCGCGAAGTTTTTATAGTTAACAGTGAAGTTTATCTGTTGATTCTGAACCGCAGCACTTCCGGAAGTAATCATATTTTCTTCTCGCTGGAAGGTTACCCGTTGATCATAAACCATGAATCGCTTACTTAACACAATATCATCCCGGTCACTTCCCCGGTACACAACAACAACATAATTGCCGGGCAATTTAACAGCAGGAAGCATGACCCAGTAATGAACGTAGGGAATCCAGGTATCGAGTGAAAACTCAAAATCATTGATCGGGAATTCATTGTAATCATGAAGAAAATCTAGATCCATGAGGGATGATTTCGTCCAGTTCTGATTGCAATGAATGATTCTCATTGAATAGGAGTCCCGGTCAGTATGTAAATCATCGAATTCCAATACAAGATTCCATTGCCCCATACGGGTAACAGAAGGTTGCATTTGCATGGCAGGAGTTGGCAGAGCCGGGAATACACGTACAGTTTTGATATTTTCTTCGTAGGTCCGGTCGGCTAATTCAAGTTTTTTGTTATGGTATTTATTAAAGGAAATACCCGTTACCGGGTTTGAAAAAGCTGCCAAAACAAATACAAGCACTATAGGGTGTTTCATACTTTTAAAAGTAAAAATATAATCCATAAGCCTGCCAACTTTTTTAATTGGGGGTGTGTCTAATTAACCGAAAAGCCCGTTATATAGCGTGCATGCTCAACGAAAACGAGCTTATAGAAAATTGCAGGAAAGGCAAACGAGCCTCCCAAAAGGCTTTGTATGACCTCTATTGTAAAAAAATGATGGTGGTATGTTTACGGTACTCGAAATCTATTGCCGAGGCCGAAGACATTCTTCAAGAGGGTTTTGTAAGGGTATTTCAAGGATTAGATGGGTTTAGGCAAGACGCTAGGCTTGAAACGTGGATGACAAGGATTATGGTGAATACAGCCCTCAACCACCATCGAAAAAAACTCTACCTCTTTCCAATGGTTGACGTTGAAAAAACCAACCTCATTGAAAGTGAAATCAGCCTCTCGGGAATCCATTTCACTCAATTGCTTGAAATGATTCAATCTCTTCCGGAAGGTTGCCAGATTGTCTTTAACCTGTTTGCCATTGAAGGGTATAGTCATAAAGAAATTGCAGAGCAGCTGGGGATTTCCGAGGGCACTTCCAAGTCACAATATGCAAGAGCTCGGAAACTTTTACAGGAAAAGCTCAATCGCGAATCACATAACTTAAAGGCCTATGGAAAGCAATAATTTTGAACGGCAGTGGAAGGATGCATTTCAGGGTGCTGAAGCTTTACCTTCAGGCAGCGTGTGGACCAACGTAGAATTAGATCTTGAGAAGGCGGCTGGGCGGAAAATGAAACAGCGCATACTTTTTTATAAGTTAATGGCTGCTGCATCATTAATTTTTGCATTGGGCCTTGCCGGGGTTTATTATGTTGAACGCTTTTCTATTATTGACTCGATGGCAAACAATGGTGCAGACAATTTAAGTCCGGACAAAATAGTTAAATCTCAATCATCGCAATCAATCGATCGATTTGAAGATTCCGGGTCGGAAGAGTCAGATGGATCTTCTCAGTCAGAATTGAATCAAGAGGTAAATCAAACACGTTCTGACCTGAAAAAACCTTTTGAACCAACTTACCAAACCACGCAAAGTGAATCGCCTTTCCTTTTCATGGATGATCATGAGAGCAAGTCGGCTAAGAGTAAAATTGTGTCATCAGATGAAATTGGAAGCATAAAGAATTCAAATGACCTTCGTTATCCAGGTTTAATTGCCCAGGATTATCCCTTTAGCAAATCGGCATCCAATCTTACAGCCCTGTCTGTAAAAAAGCCTGCGTTTCCAAAACCACAATCCAATGCTGATCCGGGTATGGTATTACTCGCTCAATTAAAGGATCAGGAGAGCCGATTTAATGAGGAACATCGAAAAGTTGAATCAGAAAAAATTTGGAGTTCCCTTGGATTCGGTGCAGGAACGTTTAATCCGAATTCACCACAATCCTCTACTGTACGAAATAGCCTGAGTAGTGGTAATACGAGCAATGTGTCCAATAATCCTTCACCGGGTTCAAGCTATTCCGTGGGTTTACAGGTAGGCGGAAAATTAACAGAGCGATTGGTGCTCCAGGGAGGTATTTCCTACCTGACTCATAATGCATCGTATTCTTCTAACCTGGTTTCAATGGAATCAGCTTCCATGCGGGCGGTATTGAATGATTATGCGTTTAGTAATTCTTCATCGGTAGCCACTAGTCCGTACGGTGTTTCCAGCAATCTTCAATACATCAGTTTACCGGTTCAGGCGGGATATATTCTTCTGGATCGTAAGTTTGCTATTCAAATTAATGGAGGCATCGCCACGGACGTGTTTTTGCAAAACACCTTAACGCCTGATTCAGATACCATTGATCCTGTTTCCCAGGGGCCTGGAACGGATTCACCTTATCGACCTGTTAGTTTCAGTGGTCTGGCAGGAACTGAACTAAGTTACCGGGTGGCAGATCGTTACCGGATTGCTTTAAATCCCGGCCTGAGGTATGCATTAGGTTCAATCTACAAATCAGACTATGCATTTGACGTTGAGCCGCTAACCATTGATGTTGCTTTGAGATTTCGATACATTTTTAAATAGACTTACAACGGTTGTACGTTGGATAGGGTCTAATCGATATAAACCAAAACCTGAGTGTATGAGAGCTACGCCATTCCGCATTACATTTTCGGCTGCATTGCTTGTAGCGGCTGTAATTAGTTTCCAGTTGATGCTTTCCGGATGTACCGATCAGTGTACAGAAACCTATTCATTTACCTATTACGAACCCGTTTTTACTCCCTTATCAGAAATACGGAATAGTGTTTCAGTGGGAATTCCTCAACCGTTGGAAGAGGTGGGTAAAATTTATTTCAAAGATGGCTATCTGTTTGTAAACGATCCCGGAAAAGGTATTCATGTAATTGACAACCAGGATCCGTCTAATCCGGTTAAGAAATATTTCATCAACATTCCGGGCAATTATGACCTTTCGATCCGCAATACCATTCTGTATGCTGATAGTTATATTGACCTGGTGGCACTCGATATTTCTGACCTCAACCAGGTAAAGGAAGTTGGTCGTCTTGAAAATATTTTCAGTGGTTATAACAGCATGGGATTTTATGCCGATAGTGAACGGGGCATTGTAACCGAATGGGTTGAACGAAAGGATGTACAGGTAGACCGCTCATCGTGTGAAGGTATTATGGAGACGTGGGGTGGTATCTATTATAGGGGAGGAATAGCCTTAATGGACGGAGCAGCCTTTAGCTCTAAAGCCGCTATCAGTCCCGGCAATACTACCGGTGTGGGAGGCTCTATGGCCCGATTTACTATCAACAATGATCATCTCTATATGCTGGATGCGGGATCAATTCATACGGTTGATATTGGTATTCCGGCTTCGCCTGAGAAAAAGTCATCCCAATATTTTCGATGGGATATTGAAACCATTTTCCCTTACGAGGATAAATTATTTATCGGAGCACAAAGTGGCATGCATATATTCGATCTGTCTGACCCTGATAATCCCACATTTGCCAGTACCTATGAGCATATTAACAGTTGTGATCCGGTGGTTGTCGATAATGATATCGCGTACGTAACCTTACGTTCAGGAAATGAATGTAACGGGTTTACCAATCAACTGGAGGTTTTGGATGTGGAGGACTGGACGGCACCGGAATTGATAAAAATTTACCCGATGCACAATCCGCATGGGTTAGGAATTGATAATGAACTCTTATTTCTCTGCGATGGAGATGATGGACTTAAAATTTACAATGTTGCTGATAAGCAAAGTATTGATCAGCATTTAATCAAACATTACCATACAATTCACGCATACGATGTCATTCCAATAAATGGCGTATTGATGTTAATTGGCGAAGATGGTATTGTTCAATATGATTATTCGGATCCAGAGAACATTACGAAAATCAGCCATTTAAAAATTCAAAGTGGAAGTTAACCGGCTTTTAATCGTTCTCTTTTTATTGAGTTCGTATTGGGGTAAAGCTCAAAATGATTCAATAAACACAAGCACACGATATTTCAATACATTCATGAGTGGTGCTTTAGTGGGTTGCGGAGACTGTAACCGGGGAAAGGATTTTACTTTAAGTTTTACGACTTTTCATGGAATAGCCTGGAAAAGTGGAGTTCGGTTGGCCGTAGGTGGGGGATTGGATGTCTATAACGACTGGCGTATGATTCCGGTTTTACTGGGCATCACCTATGATAAGCAAAAGCGAGCACAAGGATTTTATATACACCTCAATTCAGGTTATTCGTTTGCTCAATATTTACAGGAAGAACCCGGTGAATTTGTTGAGATAAAGGATGAAGGCGGGTTCACGGTTAATCCGATGTTAGGCTATCGCATCGGGTTGGATAAAATCCGGATTTACATTCAGGGCGGGTATAAATATCAAAAAGCATTTACCGGAATCTATTACGACAGCTTCTGGGGATCTCCATACAGCATTGAGCGCAAATATGAACTTCAACGATTTGTTATCCAGATGGGATTTGGTCTCCACTAGGTTGGCCAATCATTAATTGACCCTTTCGAAACAGAATTAATTATAAAATTAATTAATGTTATCTATTTAAAATATAAACTAATTCAAATGAAATGGGTTTGCGAATTTTGCGGCCGATTAAACCCATTCATTCATGACAAGAATTACAGTTGCCAAGGGCGATGGTATCGGCCCGGAAATTATGGATGCCACGCTTGCCATTAT
>JALOMY010000232.1 GCA_025455225.1 Cyclobacteriaceae bacterium
TACGCGAGCGATTTAACCTGAGTGATTGCTTTCCGAACCCGGCACGCGATTTTACCTCGTTTAAGTTTATGATTAATGCCGAAGGACTTGTGAACGTTATGTTGTATGACCGCAGCGGCAAGCCTGTGCGACAATTGATTAAAGCAACGTATGAACCAGGAGAGCATACGGTTCAGACAGACCTGGCTGGAATACCGGGCGGATTGTATATTGTTAAAATGAATATTGGTTCCTTCGAACAGTCGAGAAAACTTGTCGTTACCAACTAGCTATGATTCGATTCTACGCACTCGTCTTCCTGGTTATTTCCTTTACTGCACTACATGGACAGCCACGAAAGAAGGCTCCCTCCTTTAACAACCCTGCTCAAAATCCATTTGGCTATTTTCTTGAAAAACAATGGTGGATTGGTTTGAAGGTGGGGACCAATTTTGTACAAATCGATCCTGTAAAACGGTATTCTGCTGTTTCACCAACTAATTACCTGTCCTCCGAAACCGAAAAAGTTTATGGTGAATTCGATAAAACAGGAAGCCAGGCAACATTGGAAATTACATTCTATTACAAGGGATTCTCCTTTAGCCTTCAGCCTGCCTACCGGCATTCCCGCTTTACCTATACCAATGATTACGAATGGACTGATCCTGAAAATGTAAATAACCGGTTAGAGTTACATTACTACCAGGAGCAGAAAGTAGATCATGCCGAAATACCATTCATAGTTAAGTATGATATCATAGGCAATCGGTTAAGACCTTATGTACAACTAGGGGCTTACTATAGCTTTCTTATCAATGCCAATAAAACTGTTGAGGTTTCAGGTATTGATTATGCATCCGGTGGAATTAATGAATTCACGAATGAGCCGGTTAACGTAGGTGCCAAAGACCTTTTTGCATCCAATCATTGGGGATTACTGGGTGGAATCGGAGCGAATTACAACCTCGGTAACGTTCGACTTAATCTCGATATACAATACCGGATGGCAATGAGCTTGATTAATTCCACCGAAAACCGGTTTGGCAATGACCGGCTTTCGGGCATAGCCGAAGCTATGGACGATATTAAAATGAATTCAATTTCAATATCCATAGGCTGCTTATTCCCTATGCGTTTTCTTGCCAGTGGATTTAAAACCTTAGACCAGCGATAGCACTATGAGACAAGTAACTTTTATCCTGCTTATAATCGGTATCGTTTCTGGATTAATCTCATGTCTGGAAGAAACCAATCCGGTATTTGATGAAAATACGTTTACCAAGATTTACGATAACAATCTCTTCAATGCATCCTATAATCCCATTGACATGGTTCAAACTCCGGATGGAGGCTATTTAATATTGGCCGGAAGGCGGTTGCAAGAATCGAATTTTACCGGAATTTACCTGATGAAGGCCGACAAGCAAGGTAACTTTGTGAATGCTATAGAAGTTGAAGAGACCTTCGTTAATCCAATTGCACGGCTGACATTTATCAATAATAATTATTACTTCTTTTGCATGGATCCGCTTACGCTCCAGGCACATATTGCAAGTACGGATGCGAACCTGAGCGAGGTCACCATCAGTCCGGTTAATGGTGGATTATTTTACCCATGTGCTGCCCAGCTTAACAGTAATAGTTTTATCCTTCTATCCTATGATCATATCGCTAAACTTTCCGTGCTTTCCCTGGTAAGCCCTGATGGCAACATCTCGCAAAGTCAGGGATTTTCCATTGGAACCGGTGAAACCGTGGAAGAACCCATCATTAATCACTTTATCCGAACCGGCAGACAATATCCATTCGATGTCGGAAGAGTCTCAGGAGGAGCCTATTACTTCAATGGATTTTATAATTATACCTTTTCCCTGGTCTTTACAGACCTGAGCGATGATACACCCAACGGTGTTGTACAGGGCATACAAGATGATGGAGGATTCAGTGCTATCCAATCCTTAGGCGGTAGTAAGTTTACAGCTGCACGATTCAACTTTGGTGATAATTACCTGCTGCCCAACGTAAATCTGAACACAAGTGGAATATCTTCCAGCGTTGACCTGGGCGGCAATACCTTCCCGGAACTTGAATCTAACACCACGGTGAAAATCCACCGGGCTGTTGTCAACTCAAAAAATGTTCTTGTTTACGGAAGCAATACCCGGTCAAAGCAGATTGGATTATACTTTTACGATGAAGCCAATGGAACCTTTCTTTCCAGCAAATACCTTGGATTTTCCAACCCATTTGAAATTGCCCAGGTAATCAGTACTACCGATGAAGGTTTGGCCGTTTGTGGATTAACCTATATGGCTGGCCGGTTCCCCAGAATCTGCATTATCAAACTGGACAAGGAGCAACTCGCAGGTATTTAGGTATTCAATAAACTTTCGATTCAATGGATAACATGGATTGAAATGCCTCTCCTGGTTTTTCAATTGTTCCTCCTTTTCCCCACCTTCGCATCTAGTTGATAAATGCATCCATGGTTTCCTTCCAGCAAGCAGTTGATCTCAAACCTTACAATACATTCGGTTTACATGCCAGGGCACGGTACTTCGTGTCCGTAGAAACCGCGGATCAGTTGAGAGATGTACTGAATTCGCACATTTTCAAAAATGAAAAACGTTTGATACTAGGCGGAGGCAGCAACCTTCTATTGACCAAAGATTTTGATGGTCTCGTAATTCTAAATCGATTTAGAGGCATTGATATTCTTGAGCAAAATGATGATCGGATAACCCTATCGGTAGCATCGGGCGAGGAATGGCACCCATTCGTAATGCATTGCGTCAATAATAATTGGGGAGGAATAGAAAACCTGGCACTTATTCCGGGAACAGTTGGAGCAGCCCCGATGCAAAATATTGGTGCGTATGGTGTAGAAGTAAGGGAAGTAATCGAACAGGTACAGGGTATTGAACTTTCTAATGGTAACGAAATGACTTTTAACAATGACGAATGTATGTTCGGTTATCGGGAAAGTGTCTTCAAATATGAATGGCGAGAAAGAATTTTTATTTCAAGCGTTACTTTAAGTCTGACAAAAAAAAATCATCGCTTGCGATTGGAGTATGGTACAATAAAAGAGACGTTGAATGCAATGAATATCACCACGCCTACTATACAATCCATTGCTCAAGCAGTGATTGCAATTCGTCAATCGAAACTTCCTGATCCACGAATAACCGGTAACTCAGGAAGCTTCTTCAAGAATCCAACAATACCTATTCAACACTATGAAATGATAGTGAAAGAACATCCAACAATGCCCGGATATCGTTCTGAAAATCAATTAGTTAAAATACCTGCTGCCTGGCTTATTGAATCCTGTGGATGGAAAGGAAAAAAGTACAAACATGCTGGTGTTCATCATCAGCAAGCATTGGTATTAATTAACGATGGCAATGCGACAGGAGAAGAAATTTTAGAATTGTCACACCTGATTCAAGATGATGTGAATAAAAAATTTGGAATACAATTATCACCCGAAGTCAACATCATTTAATTGTTCGGATAAGTTTTCATTTTAAAAGTGATCACTGTCAAAAATTTTACTTCACCAAAAAAATAACGAAAATATTTTTGCGTATTAATTTTTTATTATAACTTTTCACAACTTTTTAACATTAAATAACAAACGCTATGGCAAAGAAAGCAGCAAAGAAGGCAGCTAAGAAAACAGCAAAGAAAGCCGCCAAGAAGAAGAAGTAATTAGGTTTAACCTAAAAGCTTTGAGAAGGGAAGTAATTCAGAATTACTTCCCTTTCGTTTTTATTACGAGTAATAATGTGTGATTTTATACATCGATTAATGAACCATTCACACGGTTGCGGAAATATTATCTCTTTTATACTTGCACTAACTTAATGTATATCCCTAATTTTGAATCAAATTCAAACCGAACCACTAGAGATCATGGCAAAAGCTACTGCAAAAAAAACAACTGAAACCTCGGTTAAAAAAGCAGCTCCTAAAAAGACAGCGAAGGCTTCCGCTGTTTCCATTGATAAGGCATGCGAACAGGCTCTGGATAAATTAAAAAGTCTGTCGATTGAACCACAACTTCAGGCAGATATTGAATGGTGCCTGGGCAGCTATCGCCATGATCATAATCCGATTGGTTTGCTCCAAAACGGAGCCCGTGCTTTGGAAGCCCTTAACGCTGCCAAATCGAAAAATGCTAAGGCTGTTACGGCTAAAGTTATCAGCGACCTTCAGAAAGCCCTTCAGCAAGCCTGACGTCAGATCATATGCGTGACATTGCTTAAGGTGCCCGCATATTTTGATGTCTCGACACCGAATTTATTTAAAAAGTCAACGCCTTCATCCGAAGTAAGACCTTTGTGTTCTGCATAGGAGTTGAGGTAAATTACCCGTTTGATACCCATAGAATAAATTATGCGGGCACATGCCAGGCATGGAGAAAGGGTAATGTAAAGAGTTGAACCATCTACTGAGGTTTTGTTTTTAACAGCATACAAAATCGCATTCTGCTCAGCATGAATAGCGAGCGAACAACCTCCTTTGGAATCAGGTGGGCACCCGGTTTCAGGCCATTCTTCATCGCAGTTGTGCGTACCCGATGGAGGTCCGTTATATCCAATTGAGATTATACGTGTATCCTTGGTTAAAACCGCTCCCACATGTCGCTTGATGCAATGCGAACGCTTAGCCAGGTTCACAGCTAATTCCATAAAAATATCGTCAAATGCAGGCCTCGTCATAAATGAGTTTACGATTTCCGGATGAACACCATATATTCGCCAAGTTAATGGAGTAGGATGGTTCAAACAATGTATCGCATTTTATTTGTCTACAGCTTTGTAGCCGGCATGGCTCTTTCAACATTTGCCCAGCAAGCCGTTAAGCCAAGGTTAAGTCCATTGGCAATTATATCTGCCAAATACAAAGACACCTATTTGAAAATAACCTATGGGCAGCCGCACAAGCGCGGACGTGAAGTCTTTGGCAACCTGGTTCCCTTTAATGAAGTCTGGAGAACCGGTGCCAACGAAGCCACGGAAATCACGCTTACCAGAGAAGTATACCTGGCTGGCAATCTTCTGCAGGCGGGTACCTATTC
>JALOMY010000023.1 GCA_025455225.1 Cyclobacteriaceae bacterium
CTGAATGCCAGTACAACTTTCTTTTTCATCTTACCAGAAGAAAAAACTCAGAATGGATTTTTTCTTGGACTCGCCTTCTCCGTTACCGTTGTTTTTATTTTTTGAACGCAACAGAATAAACTGCTTGAAGCGAACCCATCTTTCAAATAGTTTGAAATTGCCCTTGAATCTGCGTTTACGCTTCTTAACAAGATGACCATGCGAGGTAACAACCGTCTGAATTTTTACTGGTTGCACCTGGGCTTGCGCTTTGGCAGCAGCCTCAGCCGGATCAAATAACATCGCGGTGCACATGCAGTTCTTGCGATTCTTGCTCATCAGGATTTCAAAGTTCACACAGCTTCGGCAGCCTTTCCAAAACTCTTCATCGTTGGTCAGTTCAGAATAGGTAACGGGTTCATATCCCAAATCGGAATTGATTTTCATTACCGCAAGACCGGTGGTTAATCCGAAGATTTTAGCTTCCGGATATTTTTCCCGTGAAAGCTCAAAAATTTTACGTTTGATTTCGCGGGCAACACCGCTTTTACGGAACGGTGGTGAAACGATTAAGCCCGAGTTTGCCACATACTTGTCATGTTCCCAGGCTTCAATGTAACAAAAACCCACCCAGGTACCCTCGGTGGTGAGGGCAATCACGGCTTTGCCCTCGTCCATTTTCTTTTCAACATATTCAGGCGAGCGTTGGGCAATACCGGTACCCCGCGCTTTTGCCGATTCTGCCATCTCCGTAGTGATGGTTATTGCATATTGTTTGTCATCCGCAGTAGCCTTGCGGATTATGATATTGTTATTTTCCAAAGTAGTAATGCCTTAGAGATTCTGATATAACTAAAATGTTGCTATAAGCACATCGGTCGCCATGCCCTGGGCATGGACCGCTTAAACGTGAACGTTTATGGTATTAAGGTATCAGATACGCGCGAAGCGTGTGGGTCGGCATCGCCTGGTCACCATACAGGCAGGTGTAGAGAACACGATTGTTCGGGCAGGTGTGTGAGCAGCCGTGGCTGCTGTGACAATGGTGATCGGTGTTTTCAAATTCGTTGTTAACAGTTTGGGTTAAACGTTAGATAAATGTCATTCAATTAGTTTTTTGGTTATAACTATTCTGCAAAAGTAAACGATAATTAGTTAGAAACGGACAACTATTTTTTAAAGTTCCAAAAATAATTTTACTAACAACGGTTAGGAAGATCAGCGTTTCGTACGAAACCCGGGTAATGCCAGCTTAAACCTGACGGCCATGAGGCGGACAAAGATGATTACAAAAATGGAGATCAGAAGATTGTAATTACGCTCAAGCGGAGTGTGCAGGTCAATCAACAGGTAAACGATGGCTCCGGCCAGGCAAGCCGTTGCATAGATCTCTTTACGGAAGATAACGGGAATCTCGTTGGTGAGCGTGTCACGGATAACACCTCCCATTACTGCAGTGAACATGCCCATGATGGCTGCAATCTCGGGCCGAACTCCCAATGCGATGGCTTTCTCCACGCCCAGTATGGTGAAAAAGGAAATACCAATGGTGTCAAAGAAAAGAAAGGTTCTGCGCAGATGAATAAATACACGGAAGAAAATGATTGCTGTAACCACGCCACCTAAAACAGCATAAAGAAAATTGATATCGCCAATCCAAACCAGAGGATAACTTCCCAGCATGATATCGCGCAGTGTACCTCCTCCGATAGCTGTCACAAATCCTGTAAATGCAGCACCAAACCAATCGTGTTCCTTGTCTTGCATAGCCAACGCGCCCGATATGGCGAAGAAAAAGGTACCGATCAGTTCAAGCGGATATTGAAAGGTCATCGATCAATAGATTTAAAGAAGCAGATTGGCTGCGTGAATACGTAAATAATCGCCTTGCTCAAATCCTTAAAAGTCTGGACAAGGAATTATGAGTTTATCACGTGGTGGTTTGCGTGGGTCGCGCATCGGCCAGGTATACACCAGGCTAAATTCATGAGCGCCTCCGCTTCCTGCACCGAGCTTGGAGATGGTGTAATCAAAACTGTAACCGATGTTAAGAGCCTGCTTGGCACCAATGTTGGTGAAGCCCAGCAAGAGTACAATCGATTCGTTGTTGGCAAATCCATTCACCTGCTTGAACGGAACCCCCCGATACCATAAGCCCAATACAAGGGGCTCGGCTGTATAATACAATCCGAGATCCAACTGATCGAATTTTCCCTGGTGGCGGTATTGAAATGCTGGTGAAATACTTCGCTCAGCATTCTGGGCATAAATTCCAGAACCCTTTACTCCAGGACGTAAGTAATATTTATATCCTCCATGGAAAGCATATTTTCTCGGCAACGGACTTTCTTCATCAATGATGGACTGATTGGGCTCTGTAAGGTGAAAAGCGGCCACACCAAGCCAGGCATTCTTTGTAAAGAATACACCGCCAAGAGAAATATCGACAAACGTTTTGCTGAAGTTGGTGTTGAACGTTTCAGCTGTTGATGGTGAAATGAGATTGCCTGTTACCGGATCGAACTGATCTCCAAATGTGAGCTTGTCAAAGTTTA
The DNA here is from genome assembly GCA_025455225.1 of Cyclobacteriaceae bacterium. Lineage (GTDB taxonomy): Bacteria > Bacteroidota > Bacteroidia > Cytophagales > Cyclobacteriaceae > UBA2336. The sequence goes on from JALOMY010000023.1 coordinate 2,535, forward strand.
TGTCCCGGTTATATAAGGCTACCTGTGCACCCGGGCGGAATCCTACATTTTTTGAAAAATTAATTTCGTAGGAATACTGCAATCCCACACTCAATGAGCGCAGGTCGGCCAAACCTTCAACATCACGAGTGATGATCATACCGATGCCACTGCGCTTATCTTCAATAAAATAATCGAAATAAGCAGACATGGTTATGAAATTGGCGTCAATGGCCGGCCACTGGTTGCGGTAATTAATGCCGGCCCGGGCCTGACCTGTGCCTCCGGCAAGGGCCGGGTTCAGGTAAAGGGGAGCGGCATAGAATTGCGAGAACTGGGGATCCTGGGCATTCGCATTCCGGGATGAAATAGTAAGGGTAATTCCGGTGATGAGACACAGAAATACGAATCGGAATGTGAATTTTTTTATGAGCATCGGAGCAAATTAAAGCGATTCGGGTTATTTATAAAACATCCGCTCTCTTAAATACCTGAACACGCATGATTCTTAACGATATTTTTGGTCAAATTGTATACTTTCGTGTTGACCGGGCGTTTTACAATTGTTCATTTGATAAGATTGCGCTAAGTTTTCACATCTCAAGATCATACGGCATGAAGGTTTTTGGTAAAATGAGGTGGTTTGCGATGGTGGTCTGCAGTTGGCTGGCATCAGAAACCCAAGCACAGGATTTTTCACGATACAACTGGTATTTTGGTAACAGCACGAACGCGATAAGGTTTAGCCGTTCCGATAATTCAGCCTCGTTGATTAGTAATAAAAAAGTTCCTTTCGGAACCGGTGGAAGTGCCGTTGCCACCAATTCGTTTAATGCCGACCTGATGTTCTATTCAGATGGTTCGCGCATCTATGACATCACTTCCTCGCTTACACCAATGCCAAATGGCAGCGGCCTTACGGGTAATACTTCGGGGAATCAGCCGGTAGCTATTTGCCCGGTACCCGGAAGTCCAAACCAATACTATGTATTTACCAACAGTGCCAATGGTGCAGTTGGCGGTTCCATTGTCTACAGCATTGTGGATATGACCTTGTTTGGTAATTCCGTTTTTCCGGCCCCGGCATCGGGGGATGTTACCTCAAAAAATCAAACGTTCGGTATTGCAGCCAACAGTCGATCTGAAGCGATGATCACCATTCCGCATAGTAATGGAACGGATTACTGGTTAATTACGCATCAAAACGGTACTGACAATTATACGGTAACCCAGGTTCTTCCCAGCGGAGTATTCAATCATACTACCACAACTAACCTTTCAGGAGGATTATCCATTTCGGCCAGCAACTTTGCCTATCATGCCGCTACCGGAAAAATTGCAGTTACACCCCGCACCGCCAACAGAAATGTTATCCTGCTTGATTTTGATAATACAACAGGAGCATTATCATTCAATCAATTTGTATTGAATTCAGGCAGCACTACCGATAACGCCTTATACGATACCGAGTGGAGTTTTTCTGGCCGTTACCTGTACATTTCAAGATTGAATGATTCGGGAGCTGATGCACAGGTACTCCAGTTTGATACCACCAGCCCTGGCTCAACCCTTAATCCGGTGTTAACCACACCTGTGATTCGCAGTTATGGATTGCAAATCGCACCTGACTCAGCCATCTATCATCTTTATCAAAGCGTAAACGGTGGTCCGTTTCGTTTAGGAAAAATTACATCAACCGATAGCGTTGGTGCTGCTCTTGTTTACACACCCGTTGCTTTCGCTTCCAATCCGAATATGGCAGGAACACAATTTCCCTCCTTCTCCCCTTCACCTGATCTGAACTTAACCGTATCGTTCATAGCAACAGGTACATGTTCGAATGTTGCTACCACTTTTTATCCGACTGTGTCTCCTTCGGCCGATAGTCTTGTTTGGGATTTTGGTGACGGAGGAGGTTCAAGTGAATGGAGCCCGGTGTATACTTACCAATCCGGGGGATCATTCCCGGTTACAGTCAAAGCTTACTTGAATGGTGATTCTGCCACGTTTACAGCGCCCGTTAACATCACCCAGTTTAGCCTTCAGATCGATCTTGTTGCAGATACCGTTGCGTGCGAATGCGAACTGCCGGTGAATAATGGAATTCCACCTTGCCCGAATGATACCAGTGACGACATCCAGATTACTGCCAACATTACCGGAGGTTCTCCTGTTTCCATTCTTTGGTCGAATGGTGATACTGGTCCCGTACTTACACCTGATTCTGCCGCCTTTTATTATGTAGTAGTAACAGATGCCACAGGTTGCCAGGCCTATGCCGGTGTGAACGTGCGTGAATATGGCTTGCAGGATCAACGAGCCAATATCTGGTACTTCGGTCAGAATGCCGGAATCGATTTTAATACACCACCTGCCGTGGCAGTCACCGGACCAATTAATACCCCGGAAGGTGTGGCTGTTATTTCCGACCGAAACGGAAATGTGATTTTATCAACCGATGGCCAACGCGTGTTCAACCGGAAAAATGTGGAAGTAACACCGGCACCTATGCCTCCGGGAATTGGAGGAGATACCGGCTCAACACAATCAGCATTAATTATTCCAGTACCGGGTGATGGAACGCTCTACTATATCTTCACTACCCAGGAAGTTCATGGTACCGGCACCTATGAATTACGTTACTCGTTGTTTGATTTAAAACTTAATAACGGTGATGGCGGCATTGCGCAGTTTAACCAACTGCTCTTCACCCGGAGCACCGAACGCATAACCGGAAATGGCAACTGGCTTATTGCCCATGAGTTTGGCAACAACTCCTTCCGTGCTTACCAGATTACGGCTAATGGTATCAGCAACCCGGTTATCACCAGCATCGGCTCAGATCATTCATTGAATAATGAAATATCCGGTCGTGGTTATATGAAGCTTGGACCCAACAACATCCTTACTGTTGCTTTATCTACACCAGGTGTATCAAATGTTCTGGAATTGTTTGATTTTGATAATGCAACCGGTGAACTTTCCAATTTCCGATCCATTGATCTCAACAGTGCATCAGGCCAGGTATATGGCGTTGAATTTGCCGGTAACAAAATCTTTGCAACCATTACAGGCCCGACATCCCTGATCCGCGAATTGTATATCGATTTCCAGGGTAATCCTCAGTTAATAACACCTAATGCAGCCCCGGTGGCTGCTGAATTAGGCGCCATTCAACGTGGACCGGATGGCCGGTTATACGTAGCCGTTAACAACCAGTCATTCCTTGGTTTTATTAATGTTAATGGCGATACGTTAAGTACTTCATCCTTTGTATTAAATGGTTTCCCTTTGGCAGGAGGTTCACAAAGCAAACTGGGTCTCCCCAATTTTATTCAGAATGTAGGTAATGCAGTTCAACCTCCTGGAATGGCGATCTCAGGATTCTGCCTGGGAAGCCCAACCAGTTTTGTTGGAACCGCCACGGATATTATTGATGAATTTCAATGGTCTTTCGGAGATGGATTTGGCTCCGATTCGGCCGTAGTTCAACATACCTATGCCGCAGCCGGTAATTATATTGTGACGCTACGGATATTCAATCGATGCGGACTGGATACAACGTTTACTCAGAACATCACCATATTTCCTCCTCCGGCTAATCCGACCTTTTTGCCACCGGGCGTACAGCCCGTATTATGCAACGGACCGCTTACCCTGGAAGCAACACCTGCAACCAATCCGAACTTGCCAAACCTGACATTCCTTTGGTCGACAACGGAAACAACACGGACCATTGATGTTACCCAGCAGTCTCAGATTCAGGTAACCATTACCGATGTTATAAGCGGATGTACATCCAATGGCTCCATCATAGTTGCCGACAATCGACCCATTTTTGATTTGGGCCCAGATCAAACCATCTGCCAGAATGTACCCATTGCTGATTTGAATGCCCTAAACCCAGGTGCGACTCACGCCTGGACAATCAACGGAGTTCCGGCAGGATCAACACAAACTCAGCCCGTTAATACCACGGTTCCGGGGATATTTGTTTATCAGGCTGCTGTTACCGATCCGTTTACCAATTGCACGATTACCGATAACGTTACCTTTACCATTAATGAAACCGCAGCGTTTGTTGCTGTGCCTACTCCTGCAACCTGCGGACTTCCTGAGACGGCAGTATAGTGCTTACCATCAATACACCGGTTGGAGGGCTGTTCACCTATACCGTTACCGGAACATCCATTAATATTCAGGGTGTTGACCAACCTTCCGGTTTCGTAAATAACCCAGCATTAACTGCACTTCCAGGCGGATCCTACACGGTTACAGTTGCTGAACAAGTAACAGGATGCGGAACCAGCGCGGTCATCGGAATCAACGACAACCTGATTGATATTACAAGTGCCATTGCTCAATCACCAACCTGTAATCCGGTTGCTATCGATATTCAAACCAGCGGCATCGGAAATATAGCTGCAGCTACCTATACCATTCTAAATTCAAGTAATTCAACGGTCGTAGTTCCTGCTACTCCGATCGGAACTGCCAATTTCACATCCGTCACGGTTCCGGTGCCAGGTAATTATCTGATCCAGGTCAATGCAGATGGTTGTATAACTACCGAAAATATTGTGATTGTATCCGATCCCAATGTTGCAATTACCTTATTACCCGATCCCTGCAACCAGCAACTTACAGCGCAGGCTGCCGGTGCAACCTTTGACTGGACCGCCTCTCCTGCCGGAAGTATTGCGAACATCACCAACACTGCGGGGCAATCGGTTGTAACGTTAAATACCGGAACCTGGAATATGATCGTTACAGCTTCAGATGGTGCTAATTGTCCGAACACAGTTACAACCAGCATTACCGTTGAAGATCCTATTGTTGCCAGCTTCACGCAGAGCAGCGCCTGTGAAGAGCAGGTTACACTGACTGCCTCACCCGTTGGCACATTTACCTATCGCTGGTTTGATGGAGCTAATAATCCGGTTACTGGCGGAAGCACCATTATTCTTGGGTTATCGCAAAATGGTCAGACGTACAGTCTTGAAGTTCAAAATACAGTTACAGGTTGCGTCTCCCCGCGGTTCTCCACACAAGTCTTTGTAGCCGGTGATCTTCAGTTGAGTATGTCGACTACAACTCCTTGTACCGGGTCTCCCTTTACGCTTACGGGTACCAGCAACATCAACGGCACGAATTTCCAATGGGGTGTTAATGGAAGCGATATCCCGGGGGCAACTCAACCCACCCTCACGGTAAGTGGTGCCGGATTATATCGTTTAACCGGGTCATTGCCCGGCTGTTCAGAGTTTATAGAGAACCAGGTTGTTCTATTTCCAACAACACCCGGTGCATTGCCTCAGCGGGCCATCATTTGCCCCGATCCAGGTAACCCGGATCCGAATACTCGCCAGGTAACACTGGATGCCGGTGCAGGCTTTGTGAGTTATGATTGGTACCAGGGGGGTGTCAAGCTTAATGTATTTACTCAGACATATACAACGGATATACCCGGTCTTTATAGTGTTTTATTAGCGAACTCATTTGGATGTGTAGCCAACGATCAGACCGATGTGATCGAAGAATGCAAACCCCTTCTCGTGGCACCGACTGCATTCCGTCCCGGAAGCAATGTTTCGAACCCGGGTGATGGAAGCCGTTCCAATTCCGATTTCTGGGTATTGCCTTTGTTTATTGATAGTGAAGGATTCCAGATCTTTATCTTCAACCGGTGGGGTGAATTGGTTTATCAATCCGATAACCGTGATTTCCGCTGGAATGGTGGCTATAATAACAATCAATCGCAGTTGTTGCCGGCCGGCACGTATACGTACGTAGTTAAATACAAGAGTGTTTATCGACCGCAAGATGGCGTGCAGGAACAACGCGGGGGCGTGGTACTTATGCGATAATTACTTAATCTGCTTAATATTTGCATAAGGCAACCGGGGTAATCTATTGTTTAGTAATTTAACAATCGAATAATTGAACACTGATATGAAAAGAATTAGTCTCCTGATTGTACTGGTTATGTTGTTTCCGGCTGTCTCCAATTTTGCCGATCAGATTATTAAAACCCAAATTCACATAACCGTACGAAATGAACTGGGTAACACCGAATCCGGGGTTAGTGTAAAATTATTTGAATCGGAAAAAGATTATGAAGAAGAGAAGAATGTGGCTGCAGAAGGAGTTACCGATGAAAAGGGTGTCGTTAAATTCAAGGATCTGAAAGCGATCTCTTACTACATCATGGCGGAAAAAGAAAGTAAGAATAATTTCGGAGGTGGTGAGGTTACCGGTAAGCTGGAAGAGAAAAGAATCAATAAAGTAACCGTGGTGATTCAGTAATTAATGACGTCACGTTCGGGATTAATCCAACAATTACAAAACTATACCTCCTCTTTTCGCGAAGAGGAGGTTTTTATTTTATCCTTTCTGAAGTTGCTTCAGGCGGAACGATGTTACTACCGTGATCATTTACCCGGACACATTACAGGTTCAACCTGGATACTTAATCCTTCCAGGAGCAAGGTGCTGATGGTTCATCATGCCAAACTGAACAAATGGCTCCAACCCGGTGGGCATGCTGATGGTGATGAGAATATAGTACAGGTTGCTCTACGCGAAGCCCGGGAAGAAACCGGACTCAACACCTTCACCGTGATTCAAAACGGAATCTTTGATATCGATATTCATCCTATACCACAACGGCAGTCGATGCCGGAACACGATCATTACGATGTTCGGTTCTTACTCGAAGCGAATGATGATGAACCACTGATCCGGTCGGAAGAATCGCATGAGGTTGTCTGGATCAGCATCGATGACTTATATCAGATTACCGCTGGTAATGCATCGATTGTTCGAATGATGAATAAAACCTTGGGCTTACCGTGAACTGATTAACAGCACACCAAAAGCAATTACTACCAACCAGAATTTGTAGGCTACCAGGGCAGGAATTACAATCCATTGCATTTGCATCATAACAGCCAGCAAAACCAATAGAACCGCTAAACCCTTTAAGACCGATCGTGTTTTATTGCTCATATTTTTTTCAAATTTACTGTAAACTGGAAATATTCAGGTTGAAATACTAATACCATTCCTCAATACGGTCGGCAGGTTTCCAGGTTGATTGTGGTTCATAATAATTCCAGATCATTCGTGAAACATCCCGCAATAATACAAACCCTTCGTTATCAGCCGACCAGCTCTGATCTTCCTGGTTTTTTGTAATCAGGCAAAACACATAATCACCATGTGGCGCATTAACCAATACAACCTCAGAACGCGACTGATTAACGGCACCTTGCTTCGAAGCCACCTGAATATGCGGTGGTATTTGCGATAATGCTTCACTATCCCAGTAAATCCGCGTAAGGTTCCGGTAGATCCGCTCGCTGGCCCTTTTACTGATTACTTTTCCTTCATAGAGGCTTACCAGAAGTTCTGCCATTTCCCTGGGCGTGGTTTGTCCCCAACCGTATTTTTCACGATCAGCTTCGCGTCCCGGTGTTCTTGAATTGATGCGGGTATGTGGATAACCATTTGCTTCGAGCCACTGGTTTATGGCTTTTCCGGTTCCGGCCAGTTGCTGGCACCACAAACTTGCGGTGTTATCGCTGGTGGTGATCATGAGCATCAGAACTTTGCTAAGCGCAATCGTTTCACCATCCTTAAACGAACCCAAAATATCCTCTCCTTCGTAGAGCAGCGAATCCCTGTAAGTCAATGTTGAATGATAATCCAACTCACCTGCTTCTATTTTCGAAAAGATTCCAATCGAAATGGGCACTTTAACCAGGCTGGCCGTTGGAAATACGGAATCTGCCTGTATGCTTACAGTCTCACCATTTCGCAGGTTCTTTACATAGATACCCACATCTCCCCGAAATGATTTTATTCTTTCCTGAAGTTGATCCTGCAAGGAATTCTTACCGGAATGCTGACATGAAAAAGCAATCAGTGAAAAAAGAAGACAATACAAAAAATAAGAAGCCCGCATGCAAATTCTGTTATACCCGGTAATCAAAAGCAAAATGGTAAATAAATTTTAGTTTTACAGCTAATGGCACAAATCGGTACCGACATACAGAAGGCTTCCTCCCTCCTTCAGCAGGGAGAATTGGTGGCTATACCAACGGAAACAGTTTATGGCCTGGCCGGCAATGCGTTGGATGTGGATGTTGTTGCTAAAATCTTTGCTGTAAAAAACCGACCCGAGTTCGATCCGTTAATTGTTCATGTTTCATCCTTGCGGGATGCTGAAAAGTATGTTGTTGATATTCCCAAAAAGGCGGAACGGTTAACCAAGTTATTCTGGCCCGGACCTTTAACCCTGGTTTTAAAAAAGAAGAATGAAATAATTCCTGCCCTGGTAACGGCAGGTTTAGATACGGTGGGTATTCGTTGCCCCGATCATCCCCTGACTCGGATGTTGTTATCGGTGTTATCCTTTCCCCTGGCAGCACCCAGTGCAAACCCCTTCGGATATGTAAGCCCCACCAGTCCGCAACATGTTAATGCCCAGTTGGGAGATAAAATCCCCTATATCCTGGATGGAGGTAATTGCCCGGTTGGAATTGAATCAACCATTATTGGATTTGAAAATGAAACACCCATTGTATACCGAATGGGTGGTCTTAGCATTGAACGCATCGAAAACGTTATCGGAAATGTAGAAGTACGTGCACATTCCACTTCAAACCCGATTACTCCGGGTCAGTTAAAAAGTCATTATGCCCCTTCAAAAAAACTGATTCTTGGCAACCTGGATGAATTACTCCAGCAATACCCTGCGCACTCGTCAGGAATTCTGACATTCAGTAAAAATTACCATTCGCCCTATCAACGCATTTTATCCCCCGGTGGAAATTTAGAAGAAGCCGCCCGTAACCTGTTTCAATACCTGCGAGATTTCGATCAGATGCCGATTGATGTTATCCTGGCCGAGTTACTTCCGGAAGCAGGATTGGGACGAGCCATCAACGACCGGTTGGTACGCGCATCTGCCGGCTAATTCATCGGGTTAATCGTTTGGCAAAAAGCCGGGCAGGATGTACTTTTCATTTTAATTATCGCATTGACTTAACGAATCGTTAATATTCCCCATGGAACATAAGAAAAAAGTACTGGTTCTTACCGGTGGCGGAGATTGCCCGGGCTTAAATGCTGTTATACGCGGAATCACAAAACGGGCCCGTAAAGAAAAGACCTGGGAAGTGTATGGCAGCATTGAAGCATTCAATGGTGTATTAAATGAACCACAACAAATTATCAAACTGACTAGCCGGAAAACAGCCGGTATTCATGTGAAAGGCGGAACGATTTTAAAAACCACCAACAAAGGCAATCCCTTAAAGTTCCCTATTCTTCTTAAAGACGGATCCGTTCAGGAACTGGACCGGTCAGAGGAACTGGTTCGGAAAATTAAAGATCTCGGATTTGATGCCGTTATTAATATTGGCGGAGACGGATCACAAAAAATATCAAAGGTTCTCTCTCAAAAAGGATTGAACATTGTTGGTGTCCCCAAAACAATAGACAATGATTTATCCGCTACGGATATGACGTTCGGCTTTCAAACCGCTGTTCAGATTGCAACCGATAGCTTTGATAAGCTGGTTACCACCGCAGAGAGTCATCACCGAGTAATGATTATGGAAGTAATGGGGCGTGATGCCGGCTGGATTGCCATACATACCGCCATTGCCGGTGGTGCCGAGATTTGTCTTATTCCTGAAATACCTTACGATATTAACAAAGTGGTAAAACGAATAGCGGCCCGCTATAAAGAAGGAAAAGGATTTGCCAACATTGTAATTGCTGAAGGAGCGAAACCAAAAGACGGCACCATCGTAGCCCGTGAAGGTGAAAAAGGTTCTGAACATGTTCGATTGGGAGGCGTAGCCTTTCAGCTATCCAAACAATTGAAGGATGCAGGCTGTCCGGCAGAAATACGCGAAACTGTTTTAGGGCATACCCAACGAGGAGGAACACCCGTGGCGTTTGACCGTGTGCTTGCTTCGCTTTTTGGTGTTAAAGCCATGGAACTGGTAATTAATGGCGAATTCGGAAAAATGGTTGCCTTGAAAAATAATTCCATCAGTTATGTTTCATTCGAAGAAGCAACCCGTGAATATAATTTTGTAAACAAAGATTCTTTTTTAGTCAAAGCCGCTAAAGGCTTAGGTATAACATTTGGTGATTAATATTTCTATTGACTTGTGCTATGAAAACAATCGACAACATCAACTTCGCAGGAAAACGCGCATTAATTCGTGTTGACTTCAATGTTCCACTTGATAAATCGTTTCAGGTAACTGACGATAACCGCATCCGGGCAACAATACCCACATTAAAAAAAATATTGAAGGATGGAGGAAGCTGCATCCTGATGTCACACTTAGGGAGGCCTAAAGAAGGACCCGAAGAAAAGTATTCATTAAAACACACCATTAAAACAACCGAAGCCTTATTAGGCGTACCGGTTAAATTTGCTCCGGATTGCATTGGAGAAGAAGCTTATAAAATTTCCGCTTCCTTAAAACCCGGTGAGGTTCTGTTGCTTGAGAACCTTCGGTTTTACAAGCAGGAAGAAAAAGGAGACCTGGCCTTTTCCGAGAAACTCAGCAAACATGGCGACATCTATGTAAACGATGCTTTTGGTACAGCCCACCGTGCCCATGCATCTACAACTATAGTCGCACAGTTCTTCAAAGAAAAATGCGCAGGCTATGTAATGGCAGCTGAACTTGATAATGCCAGGAAGGTACTGGAGCATGCCGAGAAACCCTTTACCGCCATTATGGGCGGAGCAAAAATCTCAGATAAAATTCTGATTATTGAGCAATTGCTAGAACGGGTTAATCACCTCATTATTGGAGGAGGTATGGCTTATACATTCTTTAAAGCACTGGGCGGAAGTATAGGAAACTCCCTGGTGGAAGAAGATAAACTGGACCTTGCGAAAGAGCTGATTCAAAAAGCCAAATCCAAAGGCGTTGAACTTCATTTACCCATTGATTCCGTAGTGGGCGATAAATTTGACGCCAATGCCAATACCGACATAGCAAACAACATCTCGATCAAGAACGGCTGGATGGGATTAGATATCGGCCCGCAGGCCGTTGAGGTTTTCTCACGTGTAATCCGTTCCTCCAAAACAATCTTGTGGAACGGACCGATGGGCGTATTCGAAATGGAGAAGTTTGAAAAGGGCACCAAGGCGGTGGCCGAAGCCGTTGTTGAAGCTACAAAACATGGAGCCTTTTCTTTAATTGGCGGAGGCGATTCTGCGGCAGCCGTAAGCAAGTTTGGTTTTACTGATCAGGTAAGTTATGTATCAACGGGTGGTGGTGCCCTCCTTGAATATTTTGAGGGTAAAGTCCTCCCCGGAGTTAAGGCTCTTGAATAATTTCATTCGGCTGTCTAATCGAATCAAGCAGAACCGGATCTCCGGATCCTATTACTGAAGAATCTGATAAAAGACCGGTTCTGCTAAAAAATAAATTATTCGTTATATTTGATTTACCGGTGGGATTATTGACATCTGACCGGTAGTATTGAAATAACTTAATCTCTCAGTTTCATGAATATCTTTGTTGCCAAGCTCAACTTTAAGACTCGTACCGAAGACCTTCAAAAGGCCTTCGAACAATTTGGCGAAGTGTCATCGGTTAAGATTATCAAAGACCGGGATACAGGCCGTTCCAAAGGATATGGATTTGTTGAAATGCCTAACGATTCTGAAGCACAGGCAGCTATCAACGGTTTGAACGAAAAAGAACTCGATGGTCGCACCATTATTGTTAAACCTGCAAATCCGAAGGGGCAGCCAGAATAATTTCCAGCTCGTATTCAAAAGTTAAGCCCCGTAAACCGGGGCTTTATTTTTATTCCTGTATCTTACTAACTAATTCTGAAGGATCAATTTGTGAGCGCAACGAAACGCACAGGCTTTTTTCTTGGCCCCTTGCTGTTTATTCTTCTTTACCTGTTTGTTCCGGCTGATTTTATATCGCCTGATGCCCCTAAAGTTTTGGCGCTGGCAGCCTGGATCATTACCTGGTGGATTACCGAAGCCGTTCCGATCCCGGTAACAGCATTCTTGCCCCTGGTTGGTTTTCCGTTAATGGGTGTGATGAATATTAGTCAGTCCACGGCACCCTACGCCAATTCAATAATATTTTTGTTTTTGGGTGGTTTCCTGATCGCCCTTGCATTGGAGAAACACCGGTTGCACGAACGCATTGCACTTAATCTTATTCGCCTTACAGGTACATCCGGCAATGGAATCATACTTGGCTTTACGCTGGCCACTGCCTTTATCAGCATGTGGATCAGCAATACAGCAACCGCCATGATGATGTTGCCCATCGCCACATCGGTTGCCAAACTCATACTCCATGATGTTCATAACCTCCAGGAACTGGAAAATAAAAGCGACCGCAATTTTGCTTTGGGCCTCATGTTATCCATTGGGTATGCCGCTTCATTGGGAGGAATGGCTACCATCATAGGTACACCTCCAAACGTTGTCTTTGTTGCTCTGCTTAATGACTTGTTTGGTCAAACCATCACATTTGCCGAATGGTTTGTAATCGGTTTTCCGGTGGCGGCCTCGCTGGTTATCATCAATTACCTCATGGTTACCCGGATCCTTTTTCGAAACAACCTCAAAAAACTTGAAGGTTCAGACGAGTTGTTACGTTCAAAGCTGCTTGAGCTGGGTAGCATGCGAAAAGAAGAAAAACTGGTTCTTGCTGTATTCAGCCTGACGGCCTTAATGTGGATGTTCCAGGAACCCATTAACAACATACTTCAATCAAAGCTCTTCAATGATTCAACCATTGCTATGTGCGGAGGATTGCTGATGTTTATTCTACCGGTCGATTTTAAGCGGGGTGAATTTCTTCTGCATTGGAAAGATACCGAACGCATGTCCTGGGGAATTCTTTTTCTGTTTGGTGGAGGCTTGTGCCTGGCGGAAGGCCTCAGTGAATCGGGAATTATTCCGGCTGTTGGCCAATGGATTGCCGGCCAGAACAGTTATAACATCGGCCTTTCATTAATCCTGATAATTATTTCGGTATCCCTTTCCGAACTAATGAGTAATGTAGCGCTGGTAAACGTTTTTGTACCAGTCGTATTTGGTATTGCATCCGTTATGCAGGTTAACCCTGTATTACTGGGCTTACCGGTTACACTCGGAGCCAGCATTGCCCTCATGTCGCCCATTGCAACTCCACCCAATGCCATAGTTTTTTCCAGTGGATACATTCGCATGCAGGATATGGTGAAGGCCGGGTTTTGGCTTAACCTGGTATCCATTGCAATAATCTGGTTCATTTCCATTACCCTGATTGAATCCATGTTCGGTTAAAAAATAACCATGATCCTGAGGGGATTTTCAGTTTCCCACAGGACCATGGTTAATAAAATTAATACCTCTTTAAACGTTATTACGTTGCTCTTCTTTGAATTTCCTCTCTTCAACCAGGTACGCGGCACCTAATCCGATTCCACCGAAAATAAACAACATGGAGAAATAGGCAACTTCTTCCATATAAAAGGCCCGATCCAGGAAATAGGCGATCAAAAGACCGATGCCTGCACCAATAAATAATAAGGATGCGCGTAGGGTTCCTGAACTGACACCCCGCTTTTTCTTGGTGAAAAGGGAAGGATCTACACCTTTCTCTATCATAGCCATCCGCTCGGCATTTTCATACCTGCGTAAATAAACAATCATAATAAATGCTCCTATAACACTTATTATAGGTACCATAATGCCGAAAATCGGAACAATGTTGTTATCCATAATCTTAATAGTTAATTGAATTCCGTACTATGACGCAGCCTTTTTAAACCAGGTTACAGGCATTCGTAAAAATTCCCAGAACCTGGATTTGTCTTTCCTTTAAACCATGGAACTTGATTACTAAAAACTGTAACTTAACAGAAGATATCAGCGTCAAAACACCAAAATGACGGATCCTGAATTTTTGCTGATTGACCGGATTGTTGCCGGCAACCAACAAGCGTATGCTGAGTTGGTTGATCGGTATAAAAGTTATGCGTATACCCTGGCACTCAAAATCCTGGAAAACAGACCTGAGGCAGAAGAGGCCGCACAAGATGCTTTCATTAAGGCCTTTCACCACCTCAAAAATTTTAACAAGGATTCGAAATTTTCAACCTGGTTGTACAGGATTGTATTTAACACAGCGGTAAGCTATAAACGCAAGCGAAAAGTGGCCTTTCAGAATATAGAAAATACCATAATTGAGTATAACCAGGAGGCTGAAGGCATGCTGGAACGCCAGGATAGAAGAAAATTTCTTAACCAGGCAATCAGCCACCTGAACGAAGCCGATAAACTGGCAATTACCTTGTTCTACCTTCAGGAATTTTCGCTTGAAGAAATTGCAACCATTACCGGTATGCAAGCTAACACGGTTAAAGTCAGGATACACCGGGCACGGCAGCGGCTTGCCGATGAACTGGCCTCGGTATTAAAAAAAGAAGCATTAACTTTGTAAACACAAAGGCTATGAAGAAAGTATCAACCGAATGGAATGAATTGTTGCTGGATTACCTGGATGGATCGCTTTCCGGTGATAAGATTCAGCAGCTCAAACAGGAACTTGCTTCCTCAGCAGAACTTCGTGCACGCCTGGAAGAATTAAAAGTGTTGACGGAACAATTTAAACAAGTTACCCTGGAGCATCCATCCAAAAACTTCACCCAGCGGGTAATGGAAAAATTGCACGATTATCCGGTGCGTAGCAGTGTTTCAGTTCGCAACAGCATTTGGTTGTTAGCCGGAGTGCTGGTGGCCATTGGGTTGGGCTCCTTTCTGTTAGCTACCGGTATATTCGATACACCGGGCAGCATCAACCTGAATCAGTTTGGTTTGGATAATAAAATCATCCAGCAGCAATTGCCAACCATCTCCTTCAATGGAAAACTGATTGTGAACATCATTATCATTTTGAATATTGCCCTGGCTTTTCTTGTACTTGACCGCGCCATTCTACGCCCCTGGTTCGAGCGAAGAACCCACATGAATATTGATCGTGCTTAAACGATTAATTGTTTTTAGTACTCTTTGCCTTGCATTCAATCTTCCAGTCTCGGGCTAATCCAAGCTTGCCGGACTCGGCTCGTTTTATAATATCTTCTCTCCTGCCCTTGCATCCATTATCAATGTAATGATAAGGAATGCCGTTGACGGTGAAGTTGTAATGACATGTGTGTGTTGCGTGTTGTTTTTTGATGCACTCCAGCTTAACTTCTTCCAGAGCTGGTTTCATTCCCATAAGGAAAAGCATGCCAAAAAATAAAAAGCATGAATAAAGCTTTACCATATGAATACAAATATAGAATCTTTTATAACAATGACTGAGGTAATCCCAGGCAATAGCAATAAAAAAAGCCCTTCATGTTACCATGAAGGGCTTTGAATAAATCGAATCAGTGATCAATATCGATAGTAATCAGGTTTAAAGGGACCAGCTACTTCAACACCAATGTATTTAGCTTGTTTGGTATTGAGTTGTTCTAATTCAACACCGATTTTCTTCAAATGTAAGCGTGCAACCTTTTCGTCCAGATGCTTGGGCAGCATATAGACTTTATTTTCATACTGACTGGAATTACTCCACAATTCCATCTGTGCCAGAACTTGATTCGTAAAAGAATTCGACATAACAAAAGAAGGGTGACCGGTAGCGCAACCTAAATTCACTAAACGTCCTTCAGCCAGCAGAATGATTTGGTTTCCGTTCTTCAGGGAAATAAGATCAACCTGTGGTTTAACCGTATCCCATTCACCGTTTTTGCGTAACCAGGCAACATCAATTTCATTATCGAAGTGACCAATGTTGCAGACAATGGTCTTGTCTTTCATCTTCATAAAATGACGATCGGTTACGATATCGCAGTTACCGGTTGCAGTTACAACTATATCAACCTCACCTACAACGTCATCCATCTTCTTCACAGCATAACCGTCCATAGCGGCTTGCAAAGCACAAATTGGATCAATCTCAGTTACTATTACACGGGCGCCCGCACCCCGTAAAGAAGCAGCGGAACCCTTTCCAACATCACCGTATCCGGCAACAACAGCTACTTTCCCGGCCAGCATGATATCCGTTGCCCTGCGAATAGCGTCTACCAACGATTCTTTACATCCATACTTGTTATCAAACTTGGATTTTGTAACTGAGTCGTTAATGTTAATACAGGGTAAGGGAAGTTTTCCTGATTTCTCACGTTCGATCAGGCGGTGTACACCGGTTGTAGTTTCTTCTGAAATTCCGCGAATTCCGGCTACCAATTCCGGGTAACGGTCGAGTACCATATTGGTCAGGTCTCCGCCATCATCCAGAATCATATTAAGCGGCTTGCCATCCTTAAAGGCAAAAAGCGTTTGTTCAATGCACCAGTCAAATTCCTGCTCATTCATGCCTTTCCAGGCAAACACAGGTATACCGGCTGCTGCAATAGCTGCCGCTGCGTGATCTTGCGTTGAAAAGATGTTGCAACTGGACCAGGACACTTCAGCTCCTAATTCAATCAGCGTTTCAATTAAAACTGCAGTTTGAATGGTCATATGCAAACATCCGGCAATGCGGGCACCCTTAAGGGGCTTTTGAGTACCGAATTCTTCACGAATCGCCATTAAACCCGGCATTTCGGCTTCCGCCAGTTTGATCTCTTTTCTGCCCCAATCGGCCAGGGCAATGTCTTTAACCTTGTATTTCAGTGTATCAACCATTGTTTTATGTATTACGGTATTACAAACCTCAAAAATACCACAAAGGTTTTAATTATCCTCCAACAGGGACTATTCGGATTGGTATAATCCGAAATTAATAACCCGACCGGGCTATTGCTAAAGGAACATTTTATTGGTTTTTCAGAGGCATAAAGATTCCCGGATTTTAATTCCTTGATTTTTCCTTGCTCTTTTTCCTGATCGCTTTTGTATCCTCAGCTTTAACACCTTCAAGATCAGCGAGTTCAATTATAGATGTCCAGATGCTGGTCTTTCCATTATCCATTCTTGCCCATACCGGAACAATTCTTCCTTTAAAAGCCGAGATGTTCGTATAGTCTCCAAAAAACTTATCAGACTGTGGTATAAACGGACTCTCACTTATTTTCACATTTTTAAATGAACCCCCGTTATCGGTTGAATACGCCAGGTAAACATCGGTTTGTTCATCCGAATAATTTCTCCGATCGTAGTACACAATAAATACGTGTCCATTAGAAGGGTCTACCGTAATCCAGGGTAAAAACTGGTGACTGCCCGGTTCATCATCATTGATTCGTTTGGGCGCTGTCCAGTTATCACCATAATTCACAGAACGCGAAAACCAGATGTCGGTATCGTCTTCACCGTTGCGCTGATCGGCCCATACCAGATACAATGCCCCGCTGAATAAACCGGTGCTGTTATCGCATACAAGAACCGGCATACCATTAGTTCGATCGAGACCGGGTACAGACAGGTTCCAACCACCTGTATGTTCTACAATGGCAATGTCGTTGCTCAACCAGGTATCGCCACCATTAAATGACCGGTCAAGCCAGATATAACCGGCATTAGACCAGGCAACAAATATTTTCCCATCATTGCTTACAGCCGGTACTGCTCCTTGCGGTGTGTCATCATCATCACGGCAATCACCATCATATTGGGATAATTTTATTGGCTTACTCCACTTTGAACCATTGGAAGATTTGCTGAACAGAATGGAGGATTTGCATGTGGTATCCTGACTGCCGTACGTATCAAATTGAGTCCACGTTACATACAGGTTTCCTTTTCGATCGGCAATTGCCCATTCTTTATCCTGGTCTTTTGGTGGATTTAATCCGATGGATTCACCCACATCCCACGTTTCGCCACCATCTTTTGATTTCTGGATAACAATCCGATCGAGGATATCTTCGCTTTCCCAATTCTTTCCGGAAGGATCAGATAAATGGAAGTAATAAAAATTTCCGGAGAAATCGGAAATCAATACCGGGTCGCCCCATACGCCAAAGCGCGAAGTCAGATTTGTATGTTTCCAGGACTTCCCACCATCGGTAGTAGAATAAACGTTGTCAATTGCAGAACCCGAAACAATGACATCCGGATTTTTAAAACTAATGGCCACTGAAGGTTCTACCGGATACCGGCCACTTTGACTCCGACTGCTGTCCAACAGAATATTTTTAATCTGCGCATGAACATGAACGGTTCCAGCAGCAAGCAACAACACTAAAAAAAGATTTTTCATCGCACTCATACCTCGGTGTGAAGTAAATAAAATCGAGGTAGTGTTTCAAGATTTCCCTATTTTCATTCGAAAATAAACCAGTGCTATGTCATCCGAGAAACGCCTACTAGTTGTATTTCTGCAATTCATTCGAGACCGGTTTAATCTTGAAAGTGATAAAGCGGATGAACAGGAAACGCTGGAGTATATTCGAAAAGGCGTAGAATTCAGAGGAACGAATTTATGGATCCTCATATTTGCCATTTTCATTGCATCCATAGGCCTTAATGTCAATTCAACCGCGGTCATCATTGGTGCCATGTTAATCTCTCCGTTAATGGGACCTATTCTTGGAATTGGTACAGGTGTGGCCATCAATGACCTGGAGTTATTGCAAAAATCCTTTAAGAACCTTATGATAGCGGCTTTGTTCAGTGTAGTCACCTCTACCCTTTATTTTCTGATCAGCCCGTTAAGTACTGCACAATCTGAGTTACTGGCCCGGACTAACCCAACAATCTGGGATGTTCTCATTGCCTTTTTTGGTGGGCTGGCCGGTATTGTGGCCGGGTCGCGAAAAGAGAAAAGCAATGCAATACCCGGAGTGGCAATCGCTACGGCCCTGATGCCTCCGTTATGCACGGCCGGATTCGGCCTTGCTACCGGCAATATGTACTATTTCCTGGGTGCCTTCTATTTGTTCTTTATCAACAGTGTTTTCATCAGTCTATCAACCTTTATGATCGTACGGTTTTTACGTTATCCTAAGAAAGAATTTATTAACGAGGCCCGCGAACGTACTGTAAAGAGATGGATCACCTTTTTTGTAATCATCACTATTATACCAAGTACCTACCTGGCTTACCAAACCGTAAGACAAAGTATTTTCGAACGCAATGCATTGGTATTTATAGACAAGGAGTTGAAATTTGAAAATACGCGGGTAATTAACAAAGACCTTCAATTTGATCGGGATCGTCAACGTATTGAAGTTTCCTTATTGGGCGATCCGGTTTCAGAAGAAATGATAGAAAATGCCCGTACCCATCTCTCCAACTACAATCTTGCTAATGTTGATTTGATCGTATACCAGGGTTACGATGAACAATTGAGCCACGCGTCAATTGCATCCAGTTTACGAAGTGGAATCATCGAAGAATTATATAAACAGAATGAACAGTCGCTTCGCTCAAAAGATGAACAGATTAAACTTCTTGAAACGGAATTAACCCGCATTAATAAGTTATCAACAGCACCCACTGAGTTATACCCAAGGCATTGTTCCCCTCTATTACCGATTTCAGTATTAATAATAACCTACTTGTACATCAGGATGGAAACAAAGCTGATACCGTTTACCTGGCTTATGTTAAATTTAATCGGAAGCCACTGAAGACGGACCTTCAAAAAATGGAAAACTGGCTGAAGGCACGTATTAAATCGGATAAGGTGAAACTGGTAACCGAATAACGTCAGCGAATTTCTTCGCCTGGTTTGGTTTTCCAACGTTCGTGCATCCATAACCATTGAGCTGGATGCTTCCGTATTTCACGTTCAATAATATCGTTGAACATCTGCGTATTAATTTGGATTTCCTCTTCTTCGTTACCCGTGCGTACCAATTCAACTTCTGGATAAAAATTGGCTTCCTGCATTCCATCATCGCGCAAATGGTAAAATAAGGGAACCACCGCAGCTCCGGTTTTCAAAGCCAGTATGGTAGCGCCAACCGGTGTGGCGCAGGGAATTCCAAAAAAATTCACAAAAACACTTTTTACACGGGTATCCTGATCGATTAAAATTCCGATGGTACCTCCGGATTTTAGTGTTTTAAGCATACGCACCGTCTCTTTTCCACGTTCAATAGCAGCAGAACCGAGTTTGCTCCGTTGTTTCCATAATAAGGAAGTAAGCCGCTTATCTTTAAGCGGTGTACCTATAATTAAAGGCTTGTATCCTCTGAGCGCAACTTCAGTTGCTGCTAATTCAAACGCACCGCAGTGACCGGTTAAGAATATTACTCCTTTACCTTTAGCGTAGGCCCTTTCAGCAATTTCCGGGTTATGCACCACTCGGAACTTATCAAAGTCTGAAAGCTTATAATAATTAAATGAACGTATGATCTCACCTCCATTCTTTCCCATCATAATGAATACTTCACGGGAAAGGTTTTTGATTTCTTGTGCTGTTTTCTCTTTACCAAAAACCAGGGTTAGATGCTTAATGGTAAGTGAACGCGACCGACTGGAAATATAATATGCCATTAAACCAAGCCAACCGAGCAGCGTTAACCAGAGTTTTCTGGGAAAAAACCGGGAGATGAAGATCATGAACCGAACCAATCCAAGAATGAAAGAATAGCGAATCTTTCTCCGGATCTTCTTAAATTTCTTCGATTTCATGGAGGCGCGAATATAACGTATTTGTATGAAAACATTGATTCTGGTGCGTCATGCCAAATCCAGCTGGGATGATGCCATGCTTTCGGATTTTGACCGGCCGTTAAATGACCGGGGCAAACGCGATGCACCGCGAATGGCGAAGCGATTAAAAGAAAAAGATCTTTCACCTGATCTGATTCTGAGCAGTCCGGCTAAACGCGCCCTGGCAACTGCAACTCTGATTGCTGAAGGAATTACTTTTCCGGTTGATCAAATCAAGACCGACAATCGAATCTATCATGCCTCTGATGATGAATTGCTCTCGGTTGTTCAATCAATTGATGATTCATTCGATCTGGTAATTTTGTTTGGACATAACCCCGGGTTAACTGAATTTGCAAACCGGCTTACCGAAAGTCGTATCGATAATATTCCTACGTGTGGTATTTTATCCTGCAAACTGGATGTATCGAGCTGGCAAAAAGTGAAGTGGGGAAAAGCACATGTTAAATTCTTTGATTACCCTAAAAAGGAGCATTAAAATCGGTAGGATACCAAATCAGATGCACGCTTCTTCAGAATGCCGAATTCGTTAAACCGGTAGCCGATTACCGCCCGAAACAGAGAACTGGTTGTAGTTAACCGAAGGTCGTCAAAATTAACGCTGCGTGATTGTGCAGAATAACCAATGCCTCCGAAGAAACGATCGTTGTTGTAACCGATGCCGACTCGAAGGGTTGTAATAAGATTGAACATGGCATCGTATTGGGTTGATGCAGGTGTTTCATAATTAATCCAGGATCGTCCAGGCCCGGTGGCCAACGTACCATTAATGAAAAAGTGCCGGTAAATGAAGGTATAGGAGTATCCGGCTGAAACTGCGAGCGTAGTGGATTTAATGTTCCGAAAATCTGACGATGGGCCCAGATCATTCTGAGGCCGGGTAAAAATAATGGCGGAGTCGGCACTGATTTTATAGGTATTCAAGGAACCGCCAATCAAAACCGAGCCTCTGCTGTGAAGCTGCCGGTCGACATAATTAAAGGCTGAGCGTAAGGAAAACCTGCGGTGATTCAATACATAAGCAGCCCCCAAACCAGTATTCCGTGTAATAATATCCGACCGCTGCGGATAGGGCGTATCAGCAGGAATATTCATTGTCTTATCATCGATATAAAACCCCTGGTACTT
>JALOMY010000233.1 GCA_025455225.1 Cyclobacteriaceae bacterium
ATTCAAGGGAATCGACAACAGCATTTATTATATCCTGGAAGAGAACAAAGCACATTATGCCAATTACTCCGGCTGCGGTAATACACTCAATGCCAACCAGCCCATTGTGCGTAGAATGATTATCGACAGTTTACATTTCTGGGTGAAATACATGCATGTGGATGGTTTCCGGTTTGACCTTGCTTCCATTTTGTCACGCGATGAGTACGGACGCGTGATTGAAAATCCGCCCATACTTTGGGATATTGAATCCGACCCGGTATTAGCCGGAACAAAACTGATTGCTGAAGCCTGGGATGCTGCAGGGTTGTACCAGGTAGGATCGTTTATTGGCGATAGCTGGAAGGAATGGAACGGGAAGTTCCGCGATGATGTACGGAGTTTCATGAAAGGGGATCACGGAACCGTTAAGAATTTTGTAACCCGTCTGATGGGCAGCCCGGATTTATATGCCCACCAGGAACGTGAACCGGAACAAAGCATTAACTTCATTACCTGTCACGATGGCTTCACATTGAATGACCTGGTATCGTATAACCAGAAACACAACGAAGCCAACGGTGAAGACAACCGCGATGGCAGCAACGACAACCAAAGCTGGAATGGAGGCGTGGAGGGACCGACTGATGATCCGGAAATTGAAGCCTGGCGCAACCGGCAGATCCGGAATTTCTTAACCGTAACCTTATTGGCAGTCGGGGCACCGATGATCCTGATGGGGGATGAAGTGCGAAGAACACAGAAGGGTAATAACAATGCCTATTGCCAGGATAATGAGATCAGCTGGTTCGACTGGAGCCTTGTTAAAAAGCATCCGGATTTGTTTCGCTTTGTGAAATTGCTGATCAGCATGCGGCTGAAACGCGATGCAGCCAAACCGGAATACGCCATGAGTTTGCGCGAATTGCTCGATCAACGATTAGTAACGGCACATGGCATACGGTTAAATGAACCCGATTGGTCGGATCAATCACACACCACCGCTTTCACCGTTCAATCCCTGAGTGGAACACTGGCCATGCATTACATAATCAACGCCTGGTCAGAACCCCTAACGTTTGAATTGCCAAAACTTAGCCAGGATCCGAAACGGCAGTGGAAGCGTTGGATTGACACTAGTTTACCATCGCCAAATGATATTACTGTATGGGGTGCGTCTCCGGACATATACGACCTGACCTACACGGTTCAGGGTTATTCGGTTGCAGTACTGGTTAATTGATTGAAATAGAGGCCGAATAAAATGAGCATAATACTTTGTTTTTAAGCGAATTCGCATTCGTTTCTGTCAAGTAATACAGTACTGGCAAGACCTGATTTTAATCAATGAAATAAACTAATTATTTCGCCATCTTGATGGAATAGAATGATATCCAGAAATGGCTTGCCAGAATGGAAAGCAGATAAACTAAGTAATGGTTTTATGCGTTAACAGTTGGTTGTTGGATTGCTGTATATTTGGTTAAAGACCCATGTTGGAATTTTATTCAATCCTCGCTTATCTCACCGCAGGTATTGCCCTTACGATGGGCATCTAATGGCCTGAAGAACGGTGAACGCACGGACTTCATTTTCGGAGCAATGGCAGTTTGCTTGTTCCTGTTCCTGCTATTGCCTCCCGCTGGATTTATCATTAACGATCAGGCTCCCTATCCGTTGCTGTTGGTCATCAAGCGCATTTTCATTTTCTCGTACTATGCTGTAATGCCCTGGTTTATCTGGTCCTATTCAGGGTTGCGAAGCAAGGTCTGGCCGTTCGGTGTTTCAGGTGCAGTGGCTGTGGTTTATACGATGATGCTGTTCACGCGTACGGATCAAACCCATCCCTTTTGGGCGAGAGCAGCTGTTATTGTGTTTGGTGCACTCCTCGTGTATGGTTTAGCAGCTGTGTACTTTCAGCGAAGAAGGGGCGATACCATCAATGCGAATTGGTTAATGCTGGCTATGGCTGCATTCGGTGTCTTGTTTGTACTTACTGCCTTGAACCAGTTTGGTGTGGATCTTATACATACGATGTTTCAAACCAAATTGTTTTTTTCCATTCACCTTCACGCCATCTTCCTGGTATTGATTATGGGTTTCCGGTTGGTGATGAAACTGAACGAGCGATATGGAATGGAAAAAAAGTTAGAGTCCACCAACAAACGCTGGAACGAGTTGATCAGAAAGGCTCCGTTATTTATTGTTGAACTTGATACGAAAGGCCGGATTGTATTTGTGAATGATTATGCCGTGAGTCGACTGGGCTATACGGATGCCAATTCCGTAACCGGAAGCAATTGGTTTGACGAGTTTGTGATCAGTAACGACAATAGCACACCCAAGCAACAGTTTATCAGCAGCTTGGCTAACCGTGACATTATACTGCCCGGTGATCGAATCCGCAACCGGTTTGGGGAGGAACGAAGTATTCGGTGGGTAAGCTTCTTTACATACGCTGAAGATGGAAATCCCAACGGATTGCTGTGTGTAGGCAGTGATGCAACCGGTGAAGAAAATGCCAACCGGCTGATCAGTCAGTTGAAACTTGAACTTGAAAAGGAAAGCGTGTTACAAGCTCCTGTACAGAAGGGGGAAATGCCCGAGGAAATTATTGGCAGGAGTGAAGCATTTGGGTATGTAATTCAGAAAGCGAGACAAGTAGCATCAACGAATGCCCCGGTGCTGCTCGAAGGCGAAACCGGTGTGGGCAAGGAACTGATTGCTGACCTTATTCATAAACTCAGTTTACGAAGCGAGAAGCCCATGATTAAAGTAAATTGTGGTGCTTTACCCAAAGAGTTGATTGAAGATGAATTGTTTGGTCATGAAAAGGGCGCATTTACTTCCGCTATTCAATCGCGCAAAGGACGCTTTGAACTGGCTGAAGGAGGAACGATCTTTTTGGATGAAATTGGTGAATTGCCGCTGGAGATGCAGCCCAAATTATTGCGTGTGCTTCAGTCCGGTGAATTTGAACGCGTGGGCGGGCAAAAAACACTGAAGGTAGATGTGCGAATCATTGCCGCTACCAACCGGAACCTGTCTGCCGAGGTTCAGCGAGGCCGTTTCCGGGACGATTTGTTTTATCGCCTGAATGTATTTCCCATTACGCTACCTCCGCTGCGCAAACGCAAAGAAGATCTGACGTTGCTGATCAATCATTTTATATCGAAAGTAGCATCGCAGTACAACAAAAAGATTGAGGATATTTCACGTGCCGATATGCAACGCCTGATGGAATATACCTGGCCGGGTAATGTACGTGAGTTGAAGAACGTGATCGAGCGTTCAGTGATTGCCTGCGAAGGGCCTACCTTAAAGCTGGATTGGTTCCTCGCAGAAACCGGCCAGGGAGAAGAACATAGTACACTTGAAAAAATTGAACGCGACCATATTCTGAAGGTTATGGAAGAGTGCCATTGGAAAATCAATGGCGAAAATGGTGCAGCCGAACGACTCGACATGCATCCCAACACGCTGCGCTCACGGATGAAAAAACTGGGCATTACCCGCCCTGTAAAAGATGCGTCAGAATTGACTTAGTAATTTATCTTATACGCATTACGCTATACAATTTGCTCACGAGATATCGTGAGCGCCACGAAGTACAGTTCATCCGGTTAGTCTTACATCCTTAACATTGATTTAATCTGTTGTTATAATGATCAGATTTATAAGTGGTTGAAGAATTAATTCAAACATAGCGTTTTCTGGTACACGGTTTGGCAAGTGAAATTCTATATGCAGGATTTTACTTTAACCTTAACCGGACAATTTATGGATAAGGATGCTCTATACTTTCTCAAAATATCGGGTTTCATCCGATCAGAGAAGAATCGCGAATTTCAGCAAACCGTTCAGTTCATCTTCAACCATCTACCTAAGGAATGCATGAGCCATAACCTGGCGCTGGATGTACACACCAATAATCTGTATCATCTGTACACCTTATGGCAGACTGAAGATTCGCTGGTAACCTTCAAGTCGAGCCATGAGTTCGATTTGTTAAAAGGCGCATTTCAAACCCTGGGCAACTACCAGGAGACTATGGCCGGTAAATGGGCCGAAGTGCAGTTGTTTGAGTTGAACCATTTGGATGCCTGACCTATGGTGCTTGTTCAATTAGCTGTATTACTTACCTTCATCTTCATCGGTGCCCGCATGTCGGGTATTGGATTGGGGGTGATGGGAATGATCGGCTTGCTTATCCTCATGTTTGGGTTTGGGTTGCAGCCGGCTGATCCTCCGCTGGAAGTAATGCTGATTATTTTAAGCGTGGTAACCGCAGCAGCGGCCCTGCAGGCTGCAGGCGGTATGGACTACCTGGTGCAGGTGGCCGGAAAAATTTTGCGCAAAAATCCTAAACAGATTACCTTCCTTGGCCCCCTGATCACCTATGCCTTTGTATTGTTTGCCGGCACAGCCCATATCTCGTATTCGATTATGCCGATTATAGCAGAGGTGGCGATTAAAAACCGCATTCGTCCTGAACGGGCTATGAGCATGAGTGTTACAGCTGCGCACATGGCCATTACCGCAAGCCCGGTATCGGCAGCCGCTGCGGCATTACTAACGGTGTTGGGTGCATCGGGTGTAAAGCTGGCGGATATTTTATTAGTTGCGATTCCGGCTACGCTTATTGGTGTACTTGTGGGAATCTTATTCGTGTGGAAGCGCGGAAAAGAGCTGGATGAAGATCCTGAATTTCTGGAACGCATGAAAGACCCAACGTTTGCTGCAAACCTGGAAGGCAGTGGTAAGAAGGAAGAATTTGTACTGGCACCGGGTGCCATTAAATCGGTAATCATTTTTGGTTTGGCTGTTGTGGCGGTAGTTGTGTTAGGTTCATTCCCACAATTATTACCGGAGTTTGGAAACAAAGAGGGGTTTTCTCCGGGCTTTGCCGTAAACGAAGCGGGTCATGTGCTGATGCCTTCCATGATCATGATGATTATGCTGGGGGCAACCGGATTGATTATTTTATTTGCGAATACAACGGCAGCAAAAGTTACTAAAGCAAGTTTATTCGCTTCAGCAGGACAGGCTACCATTGCCGTATTTGGTGTGGTGTGGATGAGCAGTACCTTTATGAACAACAATTTTGAAGTGATTCAAAAAACGTTGGGTGACCTCGTTTCATCGTATCCCTGGTCATTTGCTATTGCACTCTTCATGCTGAGCATGTTGCTGTATAGCCAAGCATCAACCGCAAAAGCACTGATGCCATTGGGTTTGGCTCTCGGACTTCCTCCGGCTTACCTGATTGGAATATTTCCTGCCTGTAATGGTCACTTCTTTATTCCGGGCTATCCTACGTTGCTTACGGCCATTCAGTTTGACCGCACAGGTACCACACGCATAGGCAAGTATGTGCTCAATCATAGTTTTATGTTTCCCGGTCTGGTCACCACCGCAGCCTCTGTATTGGCCGGTTTACTTCTGCAATCCATTTTACTATAACCTTTTAAACTAACTAAAAACTAAAATAGAGAATACCATGAAAAAAATTCTTTCAGTTTTGATGATCCTGTTTCTGATCATTCAAGTGCAGGCTCAAACACAGGCCCAGAAACCATTACCACGGGTAATAATTCTGGCAACCGGAGGAACCATTGCAGGTGCAGGTGCTGCAGCAGACAGAGCCGGCTACACTGCCGGAAAAATTCCGATTGACGATCTGATCGGTACGATACCTTCCGTAAAGAAAATCGCAAATATTTCGGGTGAGCAAATTGCCTCAGTGGGAAGTCAGGATATGACCATTGAGATCTGGAAAAAACTGGCCATTCGAGCCAATGAAATTTTTGCCAAGAACGAAGCCGATGCTATTGTTGTAACACACGGCACCGACACCCAGGAAGAAACAGCTTATTTTCTTGACCTGGTTATTCCATCCGATAAACCGGTTGTGCTTACGGGCTCCATGCGTCCGGCAACAGCCATCAGTGCTGACGGTCCGAAGAATTTGTACGATGCAATTACGGTGGCTATTAATCCTGAAACCAAAGGAAGGGGTGTATTGGTGAGCTTCAACGAAGGCATTTACGATGCGCGGGAAGTAATGAAAATGAGCACGACAAAAACCAATGCTTTTGATGCACCCAATACCGGAGCGATTGGCCAGGCGTATGATGGCCGGGTTGAATATTATTCAAAAGCCGTTCGGGAAGTGAATCCTCCCAAGCCTATAGTTTTAACGACCGATACAAAATTACCACGGGTCGATATTGTGTACATGTATGCCGATGCACCTGCTGATCAGATTGATTTCCTGATCAGCAAGAAAGTGGATGGAATCGTGATTGCCGGTGTGGGTAATGGCAACTTCAACAAAGCCTACATGGAAGCCGTGAAAAGAGCAGTGGCTGCCAATATTATTGTTTGCCGAGCCAGCCGCGCTCCGTCAGGCAGGGTAGTGCTTCACGATGAAATCAATGATGACGAACTGGGCACCATCGTTTC
>JALOMY010000234.1 GCA_025455225.1 Cyclobacteriaceae bacterium
TGTGAAATCCGAACCGGGTGCTCGGGTGAAGCTTCATCCAGATCGTTCAGGTTAATAATTCTTCCGTCACGGGTCTTTGTATCGTCATACTTGAAGCCAAGTACCCAATTGCCTTTGGGTGTTTGCATAGCCCGGGCGTGAATGGCTTCCTGGATTTCTTTTATAGAACGCAAATCACAATCCACTTCGCGTAAATGATTCAATCCTGAACTTCCGGGATGGGAGTGAGCATCAATGAAGCCCGGTACTACGGTTTTACCACCTAGATCAATCTTTCTGGTTCGCGCTGTAGCAAGGGCCTGAATTTCACTGTTGGTACCCACGGCAAAAAACTTTCCATCGATGATGGCGATGGCCTGAGCCCTGGGTATTTTGCCCATGGTAACAATATTGCCGTTGTATAAAATCATATCGGCTTCACGCTTGTCGAACGAGGAAAAGAGCGTTAAGGCTGCCAGGGATCCAAGAAATTCTCTGCGCGATTGACGAGGTTTGTCGAAGGATATCATACAATGGAAAAGTTGAAGGTTGGTAACTAATCCAAGGTAATTCAAAGATTTGGCAAGATGAAATGGAAGCGGTTCAAATCTGATTTGTAAAAAGAGTCGCTGAGCATGAAATGAATAAACGCCTTCGGATTAATCATTCCTATCCAAAGCTTTGATTTGATCCTGGTACGCAGCAGGAAGGAGGAAGTATTTGATAAGTCGGTCCAGCTTGACAAGGCGGCCGATTTTATAGATGGGTACTAAGGGTTTCAGCCAGTTTACATTCCTAAACAACAGGAGTTTCTTTACCCGTTCGGGTATCACCAGTTTCTGTCCTTCAATCAACACTTTGTACCGGAACGTACCCAAATGTTTTTTGTATTGCTTAAACAGATCGGTAGAGTAGGTGCTTGCCTGCAGGTCTTCCTGTAAATGGACTTCGCGTACCGGCAACCATTCCGTATAGGTTCCCGGTAATTCGCGAAGTTCCATCCGCTCACCCAACCGGAAAAAAACCTGGTAGACATCTTCCTTTTCCACTTCGCTTAACTTTTTCTCCAAAAGTTCATACGATGCAATGGAATAATGGATCAGCATAAACAGTACATCACGATAAGCCCAGTCGGGTATAGTTGATCCTCTTTTTTCTTCAACGGAGTGATGAATTTGTTTCAGGGTGTCAATAGCCCATAGAGCTTCCTCTTCTTTGGAAAAGACAATTTTTCGAGCATACTGCACGGTGGAAAACAACCGGCCCAACGGGTCGGAGGGAAGCCTGCCGGTGAAATAGAGCCAGTCCACCGCCTTGTTCAGGGCAAACTCTGCAGCCGAACCTGCAAAGATGAACAGGATCGTGTCGCTCTTGCTCCAGATTTTCCTGACGATGGACTGCGGTTCAACAAAGTACTTCATAGATAGAGGCCAGGTATAAAAATAAGAAGAGAATAAGTAAGCCTTCTGCATTTGAACGACTATTGTTTATGCTCATTTCTTCAGATTAGGTTCAATAAGCTGCAACGTGTAATCTGTAATTCTTGTGCTTTAGTTGAGTACCGTTTTCACTCAGGTGTTTTTCCAGGGAAGCTTCGCTCTTAACTATTTTAGTAAAGAAAGATTGAACATCCTGAGCAGACAAAATCACATCTTCATCATGTTGATAAACCTTTCCGCAATATGAACTGACGAGATTTGGATAATAGTTCAGAAACAGTTCGTGTTGGGCAAAAATATCACAACCTACAATCTCATTGCCAGCTACAGCTACTACGCCCACGACCTGGAAGGGCCATTTAATGGTATTGAAAAATTCAAGATACGGATCAATATGATCATTCAACTCTTTATCAAACATGATTTCAACAAGTGCTTCTGTAGATGATCTTGTCTTTAAATCCAGATTCATCCTGGAAACTTCTTCCCACACTTTCATTTGGGGTAATTGTTCGGAAGGAGGTACTTCTCTTACCGAGGCAGGAGCTATCCCGGGAGTAACGCTAAAAAATAAGTCTTCATCTTTGGCAGTCCAGCGTCCGTGTTCTACACAATAGACTGCAACGTCTATTTTTCCACTGCACGGAGGCAGCATAAAATCGCTAACAATCATACGGTCTTGTTTTCCTCCCTGAATAACTTCACCGCCCAGAATGATTATGGTATCGTATGAGATATTTTCAATGAACAGTGTGTTCACTTCTGCATCGTCAACGAGGATACAAATGCCCGTTGTGTCAGCAGGTGGAGAGTCTGTTGTATGGACCTCGGTAATAATAAGTTTTTTCTGCTCGAGTCCTTCTTTCAAACTCAGGTAAGGACCCAATACCTTATGGTGATCTAGAAAGGCAGAAGAAGCAATAATCGGGTATAGTTGAAGGTTTTGGTAACGATACGGGTTGGAAAGAACATCCAGTCGCAGATGCTGAGTAGTAAAATAATTTTCTTCAGATGCATCCGGATTGGTTGTTGTGCTTTTAGCGGGTAAGAAAGGCGGAATCATTTCACTGAATGAATCTGGTTTGCTCGAACGAGTGGTTGTGTTGGCTGCTGGTTGTTTTAACATCCAGCTAAGTCCAATCACGACAACCACAAAGCCGGTAATGATTGTGGTTTTCATAGGAATAGGATTTTATTCCTACAATCCCCTTGATGAAAATAAGTAACGGGCTTAAAAATATAGTACCAGGAAGGTGACTTTACTATTTATGTAGTCATTACATGTGATTTACTTAGTGTGTTTTAATGTACTTAGGATGTTGGATTACTTTTAAATACCCGCTCACCTGATCATACATTCCGGTTTCACCGGTAAAAATCCCCGGTTTCACCGAGTTCTTCCGGACGGTGGCCTGTAAACGCCATCCGGCAAACCGGGCAAGCGTTACATTTGATACAACAAACGCAAATTGTATGAGCAACGAACGGAAAAAACTAAGTAATAGCATCTGGGTAGGTGCCTTGATACTTTTAGTGGGTGGTCTCATCCTGGTCGATCGTATGGATCTTTTCGATGTTCCCTGGTGGTTGTTCTCCTGGAAAACGTTCCTGATCGGTCTCGGCATTGTAATCGGCATCAACCGGAATTTTGAAGGCCTGGCCTGGCTGATCATGATCCTGGTGGGTACGTTTTTTTTATTGGACGATTTTCCGGGTTTTCCGTATGAGTTAGACCGTTATGCATTTCCAATCGGAATCATTATCGTGGGTGCATTCATCATTGGGCGTGCACTATTAGGTTCATCCAGGCGTGAAGAACAGAAAAAAAAATGGGGGGAAGGTGTTGTAACGATGGATGAAGGGGGTGAGGATTATTTTGACCTGACCACCGTGTTCGGAGGAATCAAGCGCAGGGTGTTTTCAAAGAAATTCAAAGGGGGGTCAACTACGTGTGTATTCGGAGGTTCGGAGATTGATCTCACCCAGGCAGATGTTGAGGGTACTGTGGTTATTGATGTGGTGCAATTGTTTGGAGGCGTGAAGCTGATGATCCCATCCAATTGGGAATTGAAGTCGGAAGTTACGGCCGTGATGGGTGGAGTGGATGATAAACGGGCTACTCCCAATGTACAAGCTACAGGAAAGCGACTTGTGCTTACCGGATTTGTCATGTTTGGTGGTGTGGATATTAAAAGTTATAACTAATACTTACGATGAACTGGTATCTGGTTAAATTAGTCTATCAGGTGATGCGCCAGGCCGATGAGAACCAGCCGCAATTTGATGAACAGTGGCGACTGATCCGGGCCGATGAAGTGGAGTGGGCGTATGAGAAAGCAAGCACGCTGGGCAGGCTGGAGGAAAGCAGCTTTTTAAATCACCGTCAGGAGCAAGTGCTTTGGAAGTTTGTAGCGGTAGCTGAAATTTATGGCATCGGTGAATTAACAGACGGCTTCCAGTTGTTTTCTAAAACGGAAGAGCCTTCAGATACTCAGGCCTACCTGCACCAGGTAAATGTTCATGCACAGAAATCACTGGCTTTGGCTTGTCAGACCGAGCATACTACGCAGATCGCGATGCTATGATTACATTTGGCGAGGCAGTGTTATGATTTTAATCCGGTGATCAACAAATTTTCAGATACTTCGTTTCGCTTACCCGTACTGGGTTTCCTGTTGGTTTGGATGAGCTTTCACGTATGGGTGCTTCACCAGTATTATGATCTGGAGTGGATACCGTCCATCTGGGATTCCGCCATCTTTAGCATTTGCCTGATCAGTGCCTCTGTGATTACAGGTTATTTCATCAACTATTCAAGCCGCAGCGGGGGCGTTCAGTTGATTGCTGGCGTAAGTGTTATTCTGGCATTCCTGGTGGAATGGGTTTCGCATCAGGCTCTGTCTGTGATCATGCCGGATGATACCGCCTACCTGACTTTATTGGATCTTTCCACACCCTTGCGATGGGTGATTGCCTTTTTGATGATTGCATCAGCGGGCGTAATACGAATCTTTTATAACCGTTGGAAGGAAACCCAGGAAGCCTATGATCGCGAATCTACAACACAGGTTATGGTGCGTGAAGCCGAGTTGCAAAAACTGCAATTGCAATTGCAGCCGCATTTTTTATTCAACAGCCTTAACTCCATCAACGCATTAATCATCACCCATCCCGAGCGGGCAGGCACCATGGTGCAGCAGCTCTCTGATTTTTTGCGTGCTACCATTAAACGAGCAGATGAGAAATGGATCTCGCTCAAACAGGAACTAGACTACCTTCAATTGTACCTCGCGATTGAAAAGGTTCGCTTTGGTCATCGGCTGGAAGTAAAGATGCAGGTTGATGAACAAATGGAGTTGTGGCTTATACCGCCTTTACTGCTGCAACCCCTGGTTGAAAACGCCATTAAGTTTGGCTTATACGGAACTACCGGACAGGTGGCAATTCAGTTTAACATGAAACGCGAAGGCGATGCATTGATGGTTGAAATTTCAAATCCGTTTGACCCGGATATGCAAACGGCTGAAGGCAGCGGCTTTGGTTTAAACGGACTGAAGCGAAGATTGTATCTGCTCTATGCACGCAACGAT
>JALOMY010000235.1 GCA_025455225.1 Cyclobacteriaceae bacterium
TAAAGGCTTTTTTGCCCGTAACGGAGAAATTACGAACCTGATTTTGAATGGTATTAAGTCAGGAGAAATCGCCAATATTTATACCCATGATTCACTGACGACCACATACGACAAGGCATCGTTCTTCAACGATAAACTGGTTGTTACGCAAGGTGAGGTATTACCTGCATGGGATGCAGCAGGTACCTATTACCTGGGTGATGCCGTATCGTTTAATGGCGTTAATTATGAATCCCAGTTGGATAATAACGTAGGCGTAAATCCGAGCACAGCCCGAAACGGGGAATGGGTTGTATCACAGCGGGGAAAAGCAATTACAGTATTGCCACGCGACATCTATCGCCTTACTTTAATGGAGGATGTAATTTTCGATCGCAGACGTTCAAGATTGTACTATGATATTCAGGCTATCGAGATGGAAGCGTACGATGTGAATACAGGTACATTCAAATCGCTAGGATGGTACAAATACAAAGATCTTGAAAAGTTGTTCCGCAACCATCCGGCTGAAGCCGTTTGGTTTAATCAGCAGAATACTGCTCAAAATAAGAATTATGCGGATGCATTTTTACTGCGATTATTCAAGGGTGTGATCCATATGATTGAAAACCCGGACAGCAATACTATTGATGATGTTTATTCCGCGAACGGGCGTCCTTATTACGAAGGTGTTTGGGCCAGAGAGTGGGCTGAAATGATGCTCATGGAAAAGGAGCATAACCTTTGGGAATTCTAGCCGCTACATATGAAAAGATCAAAACCCCTTGAGCAATCAAGGGGTTTTTTGTTGTAATTCCCTGACCTGTCGTGCCTTTGAAGCACCAATAATTTGTTCGAGCTCCTCAAGGGAAGCCTCTTTGATTTTCTTTATCGATTTGAAATGGCTCAGTAATTTGGAAATGGTCTTTTCGCCAACACCTTTTAACTGATCAAGCTCAGAGTGAATTTGATTCTTTGTACGTTTTTGTCTGTGAAATGTAATCGCAAAACGGTGGGCTTCGTCACGAATTTGTTGCAGGAGTAAAAGGCCAGGAGATTTTTTACTGATATGCAAGGGTATGCTGTCTTCCGGATAGTAAATCTCTTCCAGTTTCTTCGCGATCCCAATGATCTGAATTTTCTTGTACAGGTCTAATTCCTGTAAGGCTTCACAGGCACTGCTGAGCTGGCCTTTGCCACCATCAACTACAATAAGATCAGGTAATGGATAATTCTCATCAAGAAGCCTTCGATAACGCCTGAACACAATTTCTTTCATGGACTCAAAGTCATTCGGTCCGGTTACCGTTTTGATGTTAAAATGACGGTAATTCTTTTTGTCGGGTTTACCATTTACAAACCTGACCATGGATGCAACGGGTGTGGTTCCCTGTATGTTTGAATTATCAAAGCATTCGATAACAACAGGATCGACTGATAGATGCAGATCATTTTTGAGTATTGAAATAACCTCTGTTTTTTTTGATTTTTTCTCAGCCCTTACTAGTTCTCGTTCCTTCTGCATTTCCATTGCGTTTTTCAAGGACAAGGCGATGAGCTTTTTCTTATCACCTATTTTAGGAATGGTACAACTAATATTTTCCGGAAGAGGGGCAATTTCAACGTTACTGTAAACTTGTGAATTGGTTGATTCGCGTTGCTCGCGGAAAGACAAATAGGCCAGGGTAACTATTTCATCATCGGGTTCATTCAGATTTTTTCTTACCTCAATAGTTTTGGAGAAGATTATCGCTCCTTCTTTAATGACCATATAGTTGATGTAGGCATATTCTTCATTCGAGGCAATAGTAATTACATCTATGTCTGTTAGCGATCGGTTCACGACCAGGGATTTGCTTTGGAATCGTTCAAGCGCCAATAACTTTTCTTTGTAGAAGTGGGCACGTTCAAACTGAAGCGTTGCTGATGCTTCGTCCATCCGGGCTGAGAAATAATTCTCAATCACACTTAGATTGCCTTTTAATATTTGCCTGCATTGATCAATATCCTTGTTGTATTCTTCTTCGGTTTGAAGGTTTTCACATGGCCCTTTACAATTGCCTATGTGAAATTCAAGACAGACCTTGAATTTTTTTTGTTCAATATTAGCTTTCGTTAACGCGAATGTGCAGGTCCGGATGGTGTAAAGTTTACGGATAAGATCTAGTACATTCTTCATTGCAACAACGCTGGCATAGGGCCCGAAATATTCTCCTTGCTTCGGAATAAATTTTCGTGTTGAAATGATGCGGGGGAACCGTTCGTTTACCAGGCACAGGTAAGGAAACGTTTTATCGTCTTTAAGAAGGATGTTGTAGCGTGGCTGATTTTGTTTAATCAGATTGTTCTCCAGCAAAAGCGCATCAAATTCTGTGTTGGCAAGGGTGTATTCAATCCGCTTGATCTCCGAAATAAGCCGAAGTGTTTTTCTGTTGTGACCCGCTGTTTTATTGAAATAACTGTTTACCCTTTTCTTAAGGCTTTTTGCCTTGCCCACATAGATTAGCTGATCGTCATCATTGTAGAATCGATAAACACCGGGTTCATCGGGTAAATTGAGAGCATATCTT
The DNA here is from genome assembly GCA_025455225.1 of Cyclobacteriaceae bacterium. Lineage (GTDB taxonomy): Bacteria > Bacteroidota > Bacteroidia > Cytophagales > Cyclobacteriaceae > UBA2336. The sequence goes on from JALOMY010000235.1 coordinate 2,550, forward strand.
TTCAGCTCATCCGAAAACATGATTGGCTAGTTGAAATCATCCCAGGGTTTTTCATCAACTACCTCCAAGGTGTCAGCTCCCGGATATTTGGCACAATCGAGAGTAATATCGAGTCCGGTCTTTGGTCGTTGAAATAATCCCTTTTTATAATCGATCGACTGATCGGTGTAGACTTTTCGCATGAAAAGATCCCAGATCGGTCGGGCAGTTCTTGATCCTTGCCCCATGCTCCAGGTACGGTAATGAATGCCTCGTTCATCACCGCCTACCCAAACTCCTGTAACCAGGTTATGGGTAACGCCTACGTACCATCCATCTGAAGCATTATTGGTAGTTCCTGTTTTACCGCCAATCTCATTATCGATTTTAACTTCCTGACTTAAGCCGCGGGAAGTACCACCTTCTTCTTCAATTCCACCTTGTAACATGTACACCATCTTATAGGCAGTCTGCTCACTTATTGCTTCACGCGTTTTAGGTACAAAGTTTTCAATCACATTTCCGTTTTTGTCTTCAATGCGCTGGATGAAATAAGGCTCGGTGTAAATACCACTGTTTACAAAGGTGGAATAAGCACCTACCATTTCGTACAATGAAACATCGCTTACCCCCAGGCAAAGGGAAGGAACCGCATCAAGAGGACTTTGGATTCCTACACGTTCTGCAAATTTCACTACGTTTTCTGGCCCGACTTTCTGCATAAGTTGAGCCGTTATTGAATTCTTGGACTGGGCCATGGCCTGTCTCAGGGTTAGCCATTGTCCTTTGCCATAATCGCCTTCGGCATTCGGAGGGCTCCAGGTGCCTCCTGGAACTTTAAACGTTGGTGAAATATCCTGAAGCTTGAAACACGGAGTAAAACCCGCTTCAATTGCGGTACCGTAAACGAAAGGTTTAAAGGTTGATCCAGGCTGACGTTTGCCTTGCTTAACATGGTCGTATTTGAAATATTTGTGATTGATGCCACCCACCCAGGCTTTAATAGCACCTGTGTTGGCATCAATTGCAATCATACCGGTGTGGAGAAAGCGTTTGTAGTAATTCAAAGAATCCATTGAACTGAACAAGGTGTCGCGTTCACCATTCCAGGTAAAAATGCGCATGGGCTTCTTCAAATTAAGCATGATCTTAACTGAATCAGAATTGGCGCCATACCGGCTTACCAAGGCTTTATAAACATCGGTTTGTTTGATTCTTGAATCAAGAAACCCTTTGATTTCATTGCCATTATCATCAAGCCATGGATTTTTTCCTTTCCAATGCAACTCAAAATCCTGTTGCTGTACTTTCATGTGTTGCTGAACTGCTTCCTCAGCATAAAGCTGCATGCGGCTGTCAATGGTTGTATAAATTTTTAAACCTGATTCCCACAAATCAATCCCCCTTTCCTTACACCAGGCCATCAGTTCCTGTCCTATAACACTACGGAAATAAGTTGCCAATCCTTCATTTTGATTTTGTACGCGGTATTGGAGCACGATGGGCAATGCCCGGATGGAATCAAGTTCTTCACTGGTCTTTATATAGCCGTGTCGGAATAATTTTCCAAGTACTTCATTTCGTTTGGCTAAGGCGTTATCCGGATTCAGTACAGGATTGAATCGGGTAATAGCCTGAAGCATTCCAACAAGCACTGCGGATTCCTGTACATTAAGACTATCGGGCGATTTGCTGAAATATGTTTCTGCAGCAACCTGTATTCCGTAAGCATTACTTCCAAATTCAGCGGTGTTCAGATATAACGCAATTATTTCTTCTTTAGTGAAGTTTTTTTCAAGGTGATACGCAATAATCCACTCTTTAGTTTTTTGAATAATACGCCTCGGATATTTACCCAATTGACCAATTGTACCATCAAGGCCAAGGTCTGGATTCTGTGTATAAAGATTTTTAGCCAGCTGTTGTGTAATCGTACTGCCTCCACCGGCCGGACTAAAAGTTAGAAGTCCTTTCAGTACCCGGAGGTAGGCAATAAAATCCATGCCTGAATGCTGATAGAACCTGTGATCTTCTGAGAGTATTAATGTGTTAATAAGGTCATCCGAAAGATTTTCGTAGGCAACCTGGCTACGGTTGTATCGGAAATAACGGCCCAGTGAAACACCATCTGCTGAAATTAATTCAGAAGACAAATCATTTTCAGGATTTTCAATAGCCTTAAGGCTGGGCATACCTCCGAATAATCCGAAGAGGTCGATGCTCACGGAATAAATATAGAGGGGGAAACCAATAATGAAACAAAAGAAAAGAATCCAGATTGTTTTAATAATGGATTTGAATATTGGATGCTTCAAAGCAACCCATTCACGGATTTTCTGTACGGTAGTATTTTTCAAAAAATTGTTTGTACTCATCAAGACCTTGGATACGGTAAAAAATGTCGAAGTTGTCTTTTGTAATTACAAAAATATTGAATTTATGGTTCTTTAATTCTAATACTCCATAGCCTTCATCTGCCCGCTGAATTCAGACACCATGGTTACAGCGTATTCATCATTAAAAATCAGATTGCTTACGCTCAGTTTACCGGGTTTAAACTGGGATTCATTGAATTGATTTAATATGCCTGTAATTGTTCCGGTTAAATTAGTTTCTGACCGGTGCATCAAAATGAAATAATGAGGAGCCTGGGCATCCGTTCGATACCTGGCCCCGGATTGTTTTTCCAGTTTAAGTTCATACTCCATGGACGTCATCAAAAGCTTTTTAGCATATACTGTAAGTTCATTGTCAGGATAGAGATTGATGAACTGTTCCAGATCAAATTGATACTGTGCTAAGGGTGCTGTCTTTCCGGTAATCAATATCTTTAATAACTGGAGATTCGGATAGAACGTTGTTCTTTCCAAGTTGAACGCTTCTTCCAATAGATCTAAGGCCTCCCTGTATTGCAAATGCTCAAACTTCGAATAAGCCTCTTTGTATAACTGCTGTTGTTTTTCGAGTGCGATGCTCGATTCAACAAGGTAATCGGGGTTAATCAATACTTTGGCAAACGAGCTTTCCGGATACGTTGCAATCAGTTCTTGTGCATATTTTTCTGACTGATTTACATCATCATCTTTAAGCATTAGGTATAATTTGTACAAGACCTCCGGTCGGTAATTGGTTTCCGGAAATCGGTTTAACATCTGCACATAGGCATTAACTGCATTCTCCCTTTCTTCCAGTTTGAAATAGTAAATGTCTCCCAGGATGAAGTAGGCATCTTCAATCAATCCCAGGGCAGTAGCCAGCTGTTCAGGTGTCTTGGGCAGTTGCCCGTTTATACGGTTAAATTCCTCAGTTACCGGATCGGATTTTACCTCTTCTGCTATTTGCCCGGCCTCTTCAGTCGTGCGCAAGTCACCACCCGCAATTGTTGCCGGTCGGTTGGCGGGAGGCATAGCCCGGGATGACCTGCGCCAGTTATCTTCCAGTGGAATGTTTCCCCAAATCCGTTTGAATTCCTGCTGGCCTATAACAACGGCTGAGGCATTTCCAAAATACCAGTCAGTTCCACCAAATGAACTGCCGGCATTAATGCCTGTATTTACCTGATCGATGTCAATGCGGGCACGTTTTTTCTTTTTATCGGGTTTGGGTTCGGCTGCTTTCTTTTTATCATAATCAGCTTGAATTAAAGTCATTAATGCGGTTGAATCCAGTTGTGCCAATACAATCAGACTGTCCTGCCATTTAATGGTTTGCAGTTGGGTAACAAAATCACTTAAGATTTCCTGGCGATTCTTAATTGCATGATAGTTTTCGTAATCCTGGCTGAGCGAAGCAATGGCACTATCGTAATAAGCTTTGGCCAGTTCAAATTTGCGCAACGTATCGTAATAAATTTCGCCTAAACGTAAATAGGCTTCACCATCTATTGACTTATTGGCTCCTTCCCGAATGGCCCGGTTGTAATTGGCGATGGCTTCCGACAGGTTTTTCTGTTTGTATTCAAACAACCCCATCTCGTAATAGATCTTGTCTTTGAAATCTTTATTCTTTGTGTCTTTAAGAAGTTTCTTAAATGATTTTCGGGCATTGGCAATATTTCGGCTTTTAGAGATTTCGGCTACCTGGGCCATGTAAAGCCTGGCATAAAAATCTACTTCGTACTCAGGGTGTGTTTGCAGGCACTCACGAAAGTAGTTATAGGCTTCAGCTTCAAATCCAAGTTTTTGATAAACCTGCCCGATAATGAAATAAATTCTTCCCGGCCTGTCTTTACGGGTGAGTAGCGGAACGGCATCCGTCAGGTTACGTACCATTTTATCGTAATCGCCACGTATCTGATAATAATAGGCTTTCTCGAGGTAAAGACCTTTTAAATTAGTTTTAGTAAGTTTTTCTTTCTCGAGGTAACTAAACGTTGCTTCTGCATTATTGTATTCACCGTGTTCAGTGAATGTTCGGGCAAGGTAGATCAATGCCTGGTGCCGGGCGTTAGGCTCTTTGCTCTTGGTGTTTACATACTTGAATGTTTGAATGGCATTGCCCCAGTCAAGACTGTATAATCTGGCTTTTCCCACTAAAATGTAACTGTCGTCAACCCATTTACTGTTCGGGTGGCGTTGAATCGCCAGGGATGCCATTTTAATTACCTCTTGAATCTGGTCATCGTAACTGAGAGCCTGTACTGAATCCAACCCGGGAAAGAGCCTGAGGATCCGGTTGTAATCGTCTTTCAGATTACTTCTGATTGTTCCTTCAATTTTGCGGATTTCGTCCTGGGCATAGTAATATCCATTGTAGTGTGCCGTTGTATTGTGAAATGCTTTGCTCGACCAGCTATTCGATTCGGATGAACAGCCCGAAAGACTGACCAACGCAATCAAAAGGGCTTGAAAAGCCAAAGAAAGCAGGCATTTGTAATGGATGCAGTTCACAGCTTAAGAAACGCAAAAAACGAATATTCCATATTATATATGGTTATAATATCTACTTTTGTAGGTTAAAATTGAATTTTGAAGCCCAAAAAGACATTATCCAACTGGCTTACCAACCGGTACCAGCT
>JALOMY010000236.1 GCA_025455225.1 Cyclobacteriaceae bacterium
CTGTAGATTGCCGAAACTTCTGTCTCAGCCAATAACTGTGCAAGGCGGTTCGCCCGCATTTTACCTTCTTCTGAAAGATCGGGATCGTTTGTACTTTGAGTCAGATCCTTTTCAGCATGCCGTATCAGAATGAACGTTGTGATGCTTTCCTGGGCATGTACAGCCAGGGCACTAAAGATTAGTAAGCAAAAGGTTAATACTTTCATATCTCAACATGTTAATTATATTTTCCGGAAATCGATTCAGGTATTTCGCATCCTGATGATCTTCTTGTATCGGCCAGGTGAAAAATTTTCCATCCATCCGTGCCTTTATGCAATTGAAAAACATTGACCCCGCAATGACTGAATCGTTTACCGGCATAAAAAGCAAAATTGCACCAGACCGATGCCAAATCGCCATCAATATCAATCTTTACATTCCAGATTTCCTCATTCCAGGCGTCAGTATGAGGTGTACCGACAGCTGTTACGAAATCCTTTACAGAATATTCCTTTCGAAGGATAGGCGCATTGTCTTTATTCCGGAACGAAGTTGCAAGTGTTACCGATTTGTCAAAAGTTGACCGCACCATAGCACTGTCACCTAGTTGCATTCCCTTAAACAACCGATTTATTGTTTCGCGGATTAACTGTTCATCGGTTTGCGCTTTACTGGTAAAGGACAGCAAAACGCATCCGATAAGAAATGAAGTTAGCTTATTCATTGTGGTTCTTTTTGGAAATCTAAGCAATCTAAATATTTTCGGTACTCCCATTTACATGAACGTCAACTCAATTTGATCAACTATAGCTTAATCAATTTGCCTTAAAGTTGTTGAAGTCCGGAAACTCGAAATGTATTTCTATTTCATTAACTTTCGTAATTAATGATCTGAATTATGCGCGTTTACCCAATAATCGTATTGCTGTTTACACTTCTCCCTTTACTCAGCTACGCCCAACCCATTGATAGTTTACTGGCTGTGTTAGACACCGCACGAAACGAGCGCAAGGTTAAAACATTAAACGAGTTATTCCGGGCGCATATTACCGTAGATCCAGTGACAGCCATCGGCTATGCAAAGGAAGCGCTGAACCTGGGTACTCAAATAAAAGACAAACGTGGTATGGCCGCTGCCTATAATAATATTGGTGTTGCCTACCGCAACCAAGGCGCCCTCGATAAAGCACTTGAGTTTTATATTAACTCGTTGAAGATCTACGATTCACTGAGCAATAAGGAAGGAATTGCCTCATCCAAAAATAATATTTCCAATATCTATTCAATGAAGGGCGATTTCAAGCAAGCCTTGAAATACCTTGATGAGTCAAATCGGATTCTGCTGGAACTTGATGATCAGGAAAAACTAATCGGATCATTCAATAACCTGGGTATCTTATCGAATAACCTTGAACTGTATGATGACGCTCTGAATTACTTCAGACAGTCGTATGAACTCAGCGAAAAACGCGGACGACCCTATGCTGATCCATTAAGCAATACCGGTAATGTTTTTTTTCGCCAGAATAATTACCAGCGTGCAATTGAATACTACCAGAAGGCCCTGGAATTAGAACGGATAACCAATGACCGCCTCGCCATATTGAATACCTTATCCAATATCGGAATTGCCTTTACGAAAGCCGGGCAGCCCGAGCCCGCATTACGCTTTCTAAAAGAAGCGGAAAGTTTGGCCCGTGAAATGAATGTGAATACCGAAGTACCCGAGATATTAAAAAACAGTTCGTACAATTATTACCGGCAAGGTAAACTCAAAGACGCATACGAAGTGATGCTTAAATACGATTCGGCTCGTGAAAAAGTCTATGGTGAGGAGAGCAGCCGGAGAATCGCTCAAATGGAAATGGCCCTTGAACTCAGTGATAAAGAGCGCGAATACGAATCACTTAAAAAAACAGCTGAACTGAAAACCCTGCAGTTACGAAACAGTCGATTGTTCATCGTGGCAATAATTTTAGGTGTAATCCTGATTGTTGGGATTATTAATTACTTTTTCACCGACAAGCTGAGAGAAATTTTTAAACGAAGATGATTACTCGCGAAACTGCCCAGAATATACTTTCTGACCTTACGAAAAATCCCAGCCTGCTTCGTCACATGCGAAGTATTGAACTGGTCATGCGCGCTTATGCCCGCAAATACAATGAAGATGAGGATCAGTGGGGTATTGCCGGATTATTGCACGATGCAGATTATGAAGCTTATCCGGAAAAACATCCTTCCGTTATTGTTGAAAAGTTAACCGGTCTGAATGAGCCGGTTTTAGCCCATGCCATTTCGGCTCATTATACAAAATGGAATGTGCCCTACGTCAATTTACTGGACAAAGCCCTGCTGGCTTGCGATGAACTTACTGGTTTTATCATTGCCTGTTGCCAGGTAAGGCCGGATGGCATCGCTTCCCTGGAACCAAAATCGGTAATTAAAAAACTAAAAGATAAAAGCTTTGCTGCCAAGGTAGAACGCGATGAAGTATACAAAGGGGCTGAACTTCTGGGCGTTGATCTTACCGAACATATTGAATTTATAATAGGCGTACTTCGGGATAACAAGGAAGAGCTGGGCATTTAACCGCTGAATTTTCCCTCCATTCCGCTTTCGAATTTCGTGCAAAAACATACCTTTGTTGCGCAAACTTTAAGATTACACTATGTTTGAACAGTACACAGGATCCGGAGCTGGTTTATTCATCACCATCGTAGCCGTTATTATTGGTTTTGCCGCTGCCCTTGGTTATCTCGATTTCCTTAAAACCAAAAAGGGTGAAAAGCACGATTAATCAACCTAACCTAACCGAATAAAAAAAGCCATCTTCCTGATGGCTTTTTTGCTTTTTGTTTCTGCTGGTTTAATAAGGAGACTTGTATTTCGTCTGCCAATCGTTCCAGGTAATCTTTTTATAGTGATCCTCCCCAATATACTGTACCACCTTGTGAAATTGCTCAGGCTTTTGATACCCGGGTAGAGGTTGAAGCATCTTAAAATCCTCATCCAGAAAGACCACTGTGGGATAACTCAGTTTATTGTTCATCAGTGCTGCGGCCAATTGGTGATATCCGCTTCGGCCGGATTCTACAAACTTGAAGGTTGTGCCTTGAAAAACAACATCTTCCCGTTGTTCCCCATTGAATTTTACCGGATAAAATTTCTCATTAAGAATTTGGGCTATCTGAGGTTCGCTGAACGTATTCTTATCCATCACCTTGCACCATCCGCACCAGTCTGTGTAAACATCAATAAAGATTTTACGCTTTTCCTTCTTACTTAATTCAACGGCCTGTTCAAAGGTTAACCATTTCACCGATTCAGAAGGAGCAGGAGCCTGGGAAGCAGACGAAATCAAAAAAACCAAAGGCAAAGCCAGAACAATCACTAATCGGTTCATAATTCAATAATCTCGATAAAAAACAAAGATAATACCCATTCAGGTTCATTGCTTTAAACTTTTTCAAATCCAAAAAGTAACCCTGTAATAATCGTGTAATAAACTGTACTAATTGGAGCAACCAAATGTACGGAAGCGGACATGCTCATTCTTACAAACGCGTTAAAAGTCGAAAAAATTGGGTCTTTTCACACTGGCACACCATTGGATATTGAATAAATCGTGAAAAAGAACCTGACATATAAGGAAATCTCGCTGCTCATCGGAATATTGGTAGCTGCCATAATTCTGCTGATCGTCTGGCTTAATCCTTCAGGTCTTGAAGCCTTTCAGGGCAATGAAAATTCAAACACTCCCTGGTTTCTACCAGCAGTTAGATTGGTTATACAGCAAACCAATTCTTTTCTTCATTTTACCCTGTAGGCATAATATGCCAATACCGTTTCAATAGCATGCCTGATTGCCTCGTTAATCGGGTAAAAATCACGCGTCAGAACCGGATCAATGCCGTGTAATCTCATATAATAATTATGCATCAGGGGAATGGATTCCTCATCCTGATTCATCCGGACAACCGTTTGCTCATAGGCCGACTGCTGTTCGGTCTTGATCACGTCACAGGTAACCAACTCTTTTTTTCCATACTTATTGGTGCGGGCTGAAAATCCAAAGAGTCTGCATATCAATCCCCTGTGTTTATATTCAGTACACAATCCTGCTCCCGCCTGTGTTGGATTAAGAATAACGCAAATTGAAGATTGCTCCTTTTTAACTCGTTCAAGCCAATCGAAGGCTTTGTCGTGGATGTAGAGATGATGGGCGAATGGAATAAATTCAAGAATGGTGGCTTCTATATCCGGCTTAAAACAACATTTGCCGCAACCCCACTTACAATGCAGGGACGACCAGGATTGAAATTTTGAAATTTCTTGATCCAGTTCAACAAACACTTCTTCGACCGCTAAAACCCGATCCTCCATGGTCATGAAGCAAAGATAATTTCTTATTTTCGGTATTCTAACACATTCACCTATGCGCTTCCTTTCCTTGATCTTATTGATTTGCATGATTCTGTCCTGCAATCCTACCCCTCCTCCACAAGTAAACTATTTTGATCTACAGGAAATCGGAGTGAAAACAGGAGGGGTTCGTATGATCCCCATCACTACACCTTCGGGCAATTATAAGGTGTGGACGAAGCGCGTGGGGAATAATCCAAGAATTAAAGTTCTCTTATTACATGGAGGACCCGGGATGACCCATGAATTGTATGAATGTTTCGACAGCTTTTTTCCTGGCGAAGGCATTGAATATTATTACTACGATCAACTCGGCTCTTATTACAGTGATCAGCCCCAGGATACAAGTCTATGGAGTTTGCCCAGGTTTGTTGAAGAAGTTGAACAAGTTCGCCAGGCACTTGGCCTGAATCAGGATAACTTTTACCTGCTTGGTCAATCATGGGGAGGCTTATTGGCTATGGAGTATGCCCTGAAATATCAACAAAATCTGAAGGGTTTGATTATCTCCAATATGATGTCATCCATTGCTGATTATATGAAATATGCCGATGAGGTA
>JALOMY010000024.1 GCA_025455225.1 Cyclobacteriaceae bacterium
CTGAAAAGCACTTCAAATTGATCCGGAACGAGTTCAAGACTTAATCCATAATCGAGCAAAGCAGAGTTGTAGTTATTCAGCTTTTCATGAACCCTGGCCCGGGCTGTATAGGCATCGCTAAATCCAGGATTTTCCGCTATGGCCTTTGAAAAATAATCTCGTGCTTCCGGTAACCTTCCCTGGCTAAGTGCTTCTTGCCCCAACTGATAATAGCGTTCTGCTGATTGCCTGGATTCCTGGGCAAATAGTGTCCCGCTAAGGACTATAGAATAAACTACCATCAACCACCGCATACCGAACCTGAATAAAATGATCCCTTACCCGAAGTAACAAATATTTATAAGGAAAATTCAAACACTTTATGGGTTAGTCTGTTAAGAAAGCATGGAAAAAGCAAAGAAATCAGGATCTAAGAAGACAAAATCTTTATCCGAAGAAAGTCTTATATCGGCCTATCAGGAATACCTTTTATTGAATGGTAAAAAGCCAACCACAGTTTATAAGTTTTGTAAGGACCTTGGCATTCAAGAAAATGATTTCTATAAAGTTGCGGGTTCCTTCGAAGCCCTTGAAAAGCACATTTGGGCCGGCTATATCCGTGAAACCCTGACGATACTTGAAAGTGATTCCAGTTTTGAAGGTTTTTCTGCCCGAGAAAAACTGCTTTCATTCTATTTTACTTTAATGGAAAAGCTGAAGGCTAACCGCAGCTTTGCTATGCTATTGCTCAATCGTCATGAAAGAATGACGGTAATGCCAAATTTTCTAAAAACATTCAAGCAACACTTTGAAGAAATCATTACCCGGATTCTGAGCGATGGCAAAGCAACCGGAGAGGTTGCCGAACGCCCTTACCTCGATAAGCGTTACCCTCAATTGTTATGGGTGCATATGTCGCTCTTGCTTAATTACTGGAAAGAGGATGACAGTGCCGAATTTGAAAATACAGATGCCTTTATTGAAAAATCAGTGAACCTTGCGTTTAATCTGATCGGTAAAGGTGCAGTTGATTCCGCTATTGATTTCGCCAAATTTTTATACCAAAGCAAGACCCGTTAATGTCAGCGAATAAAAGTGTTAAAGAGTTTGATAAGATACCTGTAACGAAAGTTCAGAGAGCTTCAAAGTTCATAGCAACGGGTGCGAAGATAGGTACTAATTACCTTAAGCATTACAGTAAAAAACTGGTTAACCCTGAAACCAGCCGGGCACAGCTTCATGAAGACAATGCGCGTGATATTTACAACTCGCTAAGTGAATTAAAGGGAAGTGCACTGAAGGTGGCTCAAATGCTGAGCATGGATAAAAATCTTCTGCCCAGGGCCTATCAGCAAAAATTTGCCATGGCCCAGTACAGCGCGCCTCCTTTGTCGTTTCCGTTGGTCGTAAAGATTTTTCATCAACATTTTGGCAAAGGTCCTGAGCAATTATTCGATACGTTTACACATAAAGCAGTCAATGCAGCTTCGATGGGTCAGGTACACCAGGCAACTTTAAATGGTAAGAAGCTGGCTGTCAAGATTCAATACCCGGGAATATCTGATAGCGTTCGGTCCGATCTGGCCATGGTCAAGCCGATTGCGTTGAGCATGTTTAATCTTAATCCGGCAGAGTATAACGAGTTTATTCAGGAGGTAGAGCAGCGGTTAATGGAAGAAACAGATTATAGACTCGAACTTAACCGTTCAATAGCGCTGTCGGAAAAATCGAGGCATATTAAGAACCTGGTGTTCCCAGTATATTATCCTGAATATTCAAGTGCTAAAATCCTTACCATGGATTGGCTCGAAGGTAAACCCCTGGGAGAGTTTCTGGGTAAACCTTTGCCTGAGGGTTTGGGGCAGAAATTGGGCCAGGCCCTTTGGGATTTTTACCATTTTCAAATGCATACCCTTAAAACAGTACATGCCGATCCGCATCCGGGCAACTTCATCGTAACCCGGGATCATCAATTGGGTATTATTGACTTTGGTTGTGTTAAAGTAATTCCTGAAAGTTTTTATAAACTTTACTTTCGGTTACTCGACCGGGATTTACTAAACAATGCCAAAGAACTGGAAAAAGTATTTTATAAGCTTCATTTCATTTACCCGGATGATTCATCCGATGTTAAGGCATTCTTTATTCATATTTTTACTCAACTGGTTGAACTGCTAAGCAGGCCATTTGAAAAGGATCATTTTGATTTTTCAGATTCAAGCTATTTTAATTCCTTGTATGCTTTTGGTGAAAAACTTTCGAACTTAAAGGAGCTGCGTGAATCGAAGAAAGCAAGGGGGGTGAAAGACGCTTTGTATATAAACCGAACCTATTTCGGTTTGTACAACATCCTGCATGATATGAAAACTCATGTACAGGTGAATCCGGTTACCGCCCTAGGAAAAAGTTAAACCGGATCCGAATCAAAGTTTCAAGGCGCGGTTGTCCGGCTATGAATTTGGAAATATGAAGATAGGCTGATGTACGATCTCCAATCATTTTTCCTGCATCCATTCGTAAAAAAAGAAAATAGGTTGATTCGGAAAACGAATACAAGAATTCTGTGTTCAACGAGAACCAGGCATTAACATCGGTTACTGTTAATACGGCTGGCAGACTTATTCCCAACACCTGAAGGTTGTCTTCCAGGTCGGGATCTTCAGGGTCTGGTAAACCATCACCACCTCCCAGGCTATTAAGCTGACCTGTGGAAAACTGAAAGTTAACCTGAGGATATAAAATAAGATTAGGGATTGCCTGAATATTAGCAACTATTCCAGGCTTATACACCCAGGCACCAACCCCACGGCCAAGCTGTTCATTTCCAGTAGGGGCACTAACTTCCGCGTAAAAAGAAAGCCGGGTAAAGCCAAGTAAGTCCCGCGATTGGTAGGGTACCCCCACATAGGTAAATTTGAAATCGCCAATACCGGTTGTGTTCTCATACCCGGCAAAATCACCCGTGAATATGGAATGAATTACAGGAACCGACATACCCATTACGTGTCGCTTGTTGGGTAATCCATAATAAAATCCGGGCCGGAAGGAGAACGATTTATTTTCCGCTACATAATAATATGAATCAACATCAAGACTAACCCGGCTGTTCAGGGGTGCCGGACTATACGGTTCAAGTTCATCCACAGGTGTTTGAGCCCAGGTATCTTGTTCACTAATAAGGAGAATAAGTGAAATGAACAGGCAGAGGATCTTCATTCAATTAAATCTATGGCTTAAAGATACAACTCAAATCCAAAGTTCGATTTAAGGTATTTGTAACTATAAGTCATTTATGGGATAAGAGTTTAATAATTTTCCGGCTTCTCGAAATCAGCCCAGCAGACGCATGCGGTAGTTGCTCTTCAATAGCAAGAAGCAATTCACGTTTCAATTCAGGAATCTTTAGTGCAATATGTGCAGCAACCGTCATTGCAAAAACACGAACGGCAATGGGCTCTTTTACATTTTGAAGTAAATCAAGGCAAAGAGTGTAGGTTTCACTTATTGCATTTTTTGGTATAGTTACAAATTGAAACATTCTCAAGGTATTTCGCTTGACAGCATTGGGTAAACCGGGTGATTTTAGCTTCTTAAGTAATTTTTTGAAATATGGATCTAACAGTTGCGGGTGTTGTTCAACACATAAATTTAAAGGCCAGGATGCGCGTTGGCTGATGAGATAGGATTCATCCATGAAAAGATTGAACAATTCATTGAAACGTTCAGGGCTGTTGGAAATATATCCCTGAATGCGGGCAGCTTGCTTTTTTGAATGTTCTTTGAGCAGTGCTTGCCGTATATCCATGCTTACACAATTAGAAATGGAATTATTAAGCCTGTGAAGTTAATTTTATTTTACGCTTCCTGATTTCTTTCATTAGCGAATCAGGTATCTCCCTGCATCTGCAATGCTTATAATGCTCAACATGCCAGGTGATGCGCTGCTCAAGTGTTGGTCGATCCGGCATTTTATGTTTTTGATGCCATTCCCTGTTCAATTTCATACTTGAAAATGTACGATAAAGGCTGTTTAAACAATGATCAACATCATTTATCCGATTTGATTATTCTCACCTTGTATTGTTCTAATAGAAGAAAATTTACCATATATTTTAACTATGAATTATGGCGTTTGGATTGATACAACATCAGCCCGAATTGTTCAGTGGGATGGCCAACAGGCGTCCTTAAAGACAATTCATTCCGGAATAACCCGAAAACCCAAATGGGAGGGGGAAACCACTAAAAAAGTAAAACGCGGAAAGGGATTTGATTATGAAAGTAAGCAACAACATCATTTTCAATCAGAACTAAATAAATTTTTGAAAGTAATTTCTGAAGAAATCAGGGCTGGTGATTTTCTATACATTATTGGTCCTTCTCAAACCAAATTTTTATTAGAAAATATGATATTGAAAGAACCCCGCTTAATGCCCCGAATTGAAAAAGTTGAATCTTGCAGTGATCTAACTGACCATCAACTGATCAGCAGGGTTTCTAAATATTTTCGAGCAAAAAGTGTTGAACAACATGAATTTAAAAGCAGATAACTTAAGTTTTTTGAATAAATTCAAAGTTGGGTTAAGTAAATTGCCGTGTTTTTATTCGAGAGATGAAAAGTTATTCAACTAAATCTTTACTAGTATTATTGGTTGTTTTTTGGATCCAGTATTCGCTCCCGGGTTTTGGCCAGGTAACTTTCACTTCCTCCAATCTCCCCATAATTGTAATCAATACCAACGGACAAACTATTGTTGATGATCCAAAGATTGTTGCCGATATGGGTATTATTGATAATGGAGCAGGTGTACGCAATAACCTGACCGATCCTTTCAATAATTATTCCGGCAAGATTGGAATTGAAATACGTGGGTCAAGTTCACAATCGTTTCCGAAAAAGCAATATGGCATTGAGTTACGCGATGCTGCCGGTAATGATGTTGATGCTCCTTTACTTGGAATGCCCTCTGAAGAAGATTGGGTATTATTTGCACCGTACAATGACAAGAGCCTTATGCGTGATGTGCTGGCGTATAAATTAGGACGTGACCAGGGACGTTATGCCCCTCGTACACGTTTTTGCGAACTGGTACTTAATAATGAATACATGGGTGTTTATGTACTGATTGAAAAAATAAAGCGGGATAATAATCGTGTAGACATAAATAAACTTGATCCGGATGAGATAAGTGGAAACAGTCTTACAGGTGGTTATATTTTTAAAATCGATAAATCAACCGGAGGCGGTGGTGACGGATGGGTCTCCGAATATCCTCCTCCCAACCGGAGTGACAATCAAACTATTTTTTTTCAATATGAAGTTCCCGACCAGGATGAAATCGTAACCCAGCAAAAGAATTACATCCGGAATTACGTCAATGAATTCGAAATAACGCTCAAGGGTTCAAATTATAATCATCCGGAATTAGGCTATGCCAAATATATCGATAGGGATTCCTTTATCGATTATTGGATCGTAAACGAGGTTAGTAAAAATGTAGATGCCTACAGGCTGAGCACATTCATGCATAAACAGCGTGATTCGGATGGTGGAAAACTTTACATGGGTCCGATCTGGGATTTCAACCTCGGTTTCGGAAATGCCAATTACTGTACCAATGGAAACCCGGAAGGGTTTGTAACTGAGTTCAATACCATTTGTCCGCAGGATTGGTGGTTGATTCCCTTTTGGTGGAGCCGTTTAATGGATGATGTTATGTTCAGGCAGCGCCTGTCGCAGCGATGGAATGAACTTCGTGCCACCAAATACCAGACCTCCACAATACACAATTACATTGATTCGGTTTACCAGGTTTTAAACCAGGAAGCCCAGCAACGAAACTTTCAGCGCTGGCCTGTATTGGGAGAGTACGTATGGCCCAATTATTTTGTTGGTGCAACCTATCTCGAAGAAGTAAGTTGGCTGAAGGAATGGATTCGGTTACGCATGGAATGGCTGGATCTTCAAATCCCTGAAATTACTTCAGCTGAAAGCAAACAATTAATTTCAAGACTGGAAGTATTTCCGATTCCAGCTGTTGATAAACTATATGTTCAGGTTGCATCCCTTCGTGACGAATCCTTGACGTTCATGATTCGAAACAGCATGGGTCAATCTGTTTTAATAGAACAACGAAACCAGTCAACAGATGTAATCGACCACGATATAGATATTCGAAGTTTGAATGCTGGAATCTATTTCCTCACTATCCTGACTTCTTCAGGTAATTATCAAACAAGGAAATTTATTAAGTCTGATTAGAGGATCAGGCACTTTTCTTATAGTGCTTTCGGTTGGCCTCCCATGCAGACATCTGGCTGACAAGTTCCTTTTCTTGGGGAGTCAACGTAATAGTCTTGTTGTTTTTCTCCGCATCCTGGTATTTCTCAATGCTGGGGTAAAATTGCAACCGGTATCTGAATACCGTCTTGCTTCCGATAGCTTTTTTTAAGTCGCGTAATGTTGCACGGTCATCAATCCAGAACAAACTCAGCGATTCACTTTCTGAAGCACCTGGCATGATTGGAAACCGTGAACTCTCAATATTCTTCTGAACTTCTTCCTTAAAACCGGGTTTTCCGGAGATATATACAGTAATCCATTCCATAAAAAAAATTCCTTTCTTCACTGTTTACAATATTAACTATGGTTGGGGTGGTTCGCAGTAACTGTTTATTTGTACCCGATACCTTCCTAAAAAATAATTTAAATGTTACTGTTCTCAGTTTTGTTTGGTTAAATCCATCCAAAACAAGAATAATAACGGAAGTGAAGCAAATTGGTTCAGTTAAATAGGCATTCTTTTATTTGAAACGTTTTCGTAGAAGATATACAGACTATTCTAAATCTAACTGATCCATTATCTTGGTGTTATGCAATCGTATGTATTCCCGAAACGTTTGAAGCGGTCTAAGCAAGATGCCCGTATTGGGTATACTTCCAATGAAGCGGTTCGGTTAGTCAGGGCAGGGCACGAATATTTTGATTTACTGGACCAGTTAATTGCTGGTGCCCGGTTCACCATACACCTACAGACATACATTTTTGAAGAGGATGAAACTGGTAAACGTGTAGCCCGGGCCTTAATGGAGGCAGCCAGGCGGAAAGTGAAGGTTTATATTATTGCCGATGGCTATGCTTCTCAAAATTTATCATCTGCCTTTGTTAATCAATTGCGTGAACAGGGTATTTACTTTCGGTTTTTTAGTTCGTACTTCAGAAGCCGGTATTTTTACTTTGGTCGAAGGCTACATCATAAAATCGTAGTGGTGGATAGTGAGCGAAGCCTGGTTGGGGGTATCAATATTGGCGATCATTATAATGATACAACCGAAAATGTTGCCTGGCTTGATTGGGCGGTTTATGTGCAAGGCGAGATAGGTTCGCGACTTCAGGAGATTTGTGAGAAACGTATCCGCAATCATGTTTTCACCCGAACTGTAAGACCACCCTTGCCCGATAATGAAAACAGAGTTCGTGTACGGCCCCGAATTAACGATTGGGTCAGGCGAAAACGGGAAATAACTCAAAGTTACCTGGAGATGTTTCAGTCAGCGCAGTCGCACGTAACGGTAATTTCGAGCTATTTCATACCCGGCAAGGAGTTACGCAAAATGATCGCTTCTGCAACCCGGAGAGGGGTAAAGGTTCGGGTAATTCTGGCGGGCATTTCAGATGTAGTTATTGCGAAGTACGCTGAACGTTTTATGTATAGATGGTTACTACGGAATAAGGTTGAGATATGGGAGTATCAGAAGCGTGTGCTTCATGCCAAGCTCGCAACCTATGATGATAGGTGGGTAACCGTGGGCTCATATAACCTGAATAACATCAGTGCCTATGCAAGCGTGGAATTGAATCTTGATATCGATGATAAAGGATTTGCACAGGATGTTGGAAACCGGTTGAACCAAATCATCAGGAATGAATGCATCCGCATTACTCAGGAGGATTTTCATAAGAAGCAAACATTATGGGAGCACTTCTTACAGCGAAGTGCATACGATATTTTCCGGATTATACTTTTCTTATTTACCTTCTATTTTAAACAGCGCGATTAATACGCTAATATAGGTATTCAGTCTTACCGCGAATACGCCTGATCATGTTCATGACGATTTCTTTATTCCAATTGGCAAACCGGCCTCGCTGAATAACCAATTGGTTGTCGGATGGATGACTTAAATAATAGTGAAAAACGAATCGCTCATGGGGTGTTGCCCATCCGGTAATTTGTCCGAATCGCAGATCGCTGAAGATCAATTTACCATGCCTCACTTCAGCAATGTAATAACCTTGCGAAAACCGGATGAGGTGCTGAAGTGATTCGTGATCGCTGATGGTATCCAGTGCTTGTTTATTTTGAGGAAAGTATTGATAAGTGATTGTAGGTTCCTGATCGAATACTGAGCGATGACCGATGTAAAATCCACTGTCTGCATCAACCGCAATAAACCACAACCACGAATTAAGAGGCGTTGGGGTTGCCAGGAATCGGGAGTAAGCGATGGATTGCTGCTGCAATGAATTTTTTACATCCCTGGTAATGGTATATTTATTCCAGGCGGCATAACCCAGGTAAAGAAAACTGATGGTCAGCCCGCCAATAACCCACTTCAGGCGAGCCGGATGACCAGGCTTTAAAAGCAGTAATGCCACGGTAGCTACACCCAGCGAAAAGGAGAAGAATGGATCGGCAACGAAAAGGAAGTGATAAGCAAAACGCGTATGACTGAAGGGTTCGAACCAACCGACACCATAAGCATTGCAGGAATCGATTAGCAAGTGTATTGTCATTTGAATAAACCAAAACATAAACCAGGCTCTCAGTTTCATATCGGGTTTCATGTACCATCGGTCAAAGAAAAACGCGAGCGCTGAAGCCGTAATAAATACAAACAGGAAGGAATGGGTAAAGCCGCGATGAGCCAGCAGGTTTTCAGAAAACGAAATCCAGAAGGAGGTAACAAAGTCGATGTCTGGCAGGCTTTGTGCAACGGCACCCAGAAGTAAGGCTTGCTTCCCTATTTTTTTTCCGGCCATAGCTTCGCCCACTACGGCACCCAGGGCAATGTGGGTTAATGTATCCATACCTCATGTATATGAAGCGAATGTACCGAACCAATACAAAATCCGATATGATAATTATCATCGGATCACCTGAAACTTACCAACCTTACGATTACTTTTGCACCTTAGAAATCATTACACGTGAATCTTTTATCTGCTGAATTAATTTCAAAATCCTTCAACGACCGCTGGTTGTTTAAAGACATTTCATTAGGCATTTCCAAAGGGGAGAAATTTGCCCTGGTAGGCAACAATGGGGTAGGTAAATCAACATTATTGAAAATTCTAACCGGTGAACTTCCGTCTGATTCGGGAACAGTAATCGTGAGGGATGGTGTTCGTTTGGGATTCTTAACCCAACAACCCACCGTTGAGGATGCATTACAAGTTAAGGACTTACTGTTTAATGATCAGAATGAAATTGCCCGGGTTGTTAAGGAGTATGAGGATTGCCTGCACCATCCGGATGTGTCGCATGAGCGAATGCAAATAGCGTTGGAAAAGATGGACGAGCTTAATGCCTGGGATTATGATTCCAAGGTTCAGGAAGTGATTGGGAAGTTAGGCGTTCCGGATATGGATAAGACTTTCGGAGAACTTTCGGGTGGGCAAAAGAAACGAATCTTCCTTGCCCAATTGCTTTTACAGGAACCTGATTTGATTATCATGGACGAACCCACCAACCATCTTGATTTATCGGCAATTGAGTGGTTAGAAAATTTTCTTGCAGGGCCTGAAGTTACCCTGATTATGGTTACGCATGATCGTTACTTCCTGGACGCTGTGGCAACTGAAATACTTGAATTGGACAGGCAGCAATTATACCGCTATAAGGGTAATTATGCCTATTTCCTTGAAAAGAAAAGTGAACGCGAAGAAATACTCAAAGCTGAAGTGAGCAAAGCACGGAATCTGCTTAAGAAAGAACTGGAATGGATGAGACGGCAGCCTAAAGCACGCGGGACAAAAGCGAAGTACCGAATTGATGCGTTCTATGAGCTGAAAGAAAAAGCATCCCAGGAATTAAGGAAGGATCGCCTCGAACTTGATATTAAAGAAAGTCGTCAGGGTGGAAAAATCCTGGAAGTAAATCACTTGACAAAATCATTTAACGGAACACCGGTCGTGAGTGATTTTTCCTATGTGTTTAAGAAAAACGACCGGATTGGCATTGTTGGAAATAATGGAGTAGGAAAGAGCACCTTTCTGAATTTGCTAACGCAACGATTGAAGCCTGATTCAGGTGAAGTTCTTCCCGGTATTACTACCAGGTTTGGATATTTTACACAGGATTCCATGAACCTCAATCCGGCCAACCGGGTGATCGAAGAAGTAAAAAACATTGCTGAATTCATTACCCTTTCGGATGGAACCCAGGTTTCTGCCTCCAAATTTCTGGACAACTTCTTATTTCCGCCTTCCAAGCAATATACCTATGTCGAAAAATTAAGCGGGGGAGAAAAGAAGCGGTTGCAGTTGCTTAAAATGCTCGTAACCAATCCCAATTTTTTAATACTTGATGAACCAACCAATGACTTCGATATTGATACTTTGAATGTGCTGGAAGAGTTCCTTGAGAAATTTACTGGTTGTTTATTGCTGGTATCCCACGACCGATACTTTATGGATCACCTCGTGGATCAGTTGTTTGTTTTTGAAGGAGAGGGTAAAATCAGATTCTTTAACGGAAACTATACTGATTACCGGGATTGGCTTGACGAACCCAAGACGGAAGAAATAATTACACCGGTTTCTCAACCAGTTCGCGAGGCAGCGCCAAATAAAAGGAAAGTTACGTTCAAGGAAAAACAGGAATACGAGAAGTTGCAATCCGAAATAAGTAATCTGGAAAAGCAAAAAAAGGAAATTGAAGCACAGTTAAGTTCCGGAATAACCGATCACATTAAGTTACAGGAATACGGAGTTCAGTTAAGCACCATTAATAAATCACTCGATGAAAAGACCATGCGATGGATGGAACTGGCTGAAGTCATTGAGTATGAATAAATTCCTGTCAACATGATGATAACCATTACCAGCATTCGCCTGAAATCACCCTGGATGTTTTTTGCGCTTTCGTATCGCGCCATGAAGATCATGTTTCAATTAAAGAATACCGATGTTCTTGAAATCAGGAAACGAGGATTCTGGAAAAATCACTATACCCTTACAGCCTGGAAAACCGAACACGAATTGAAAGATTTTGCTCATTCGGGTGCGCACCTTGAAGCCATGAGAAAATCGGCTGCCATTGCTGAAGAAATCAGAACCTTAACGCTTCCTATGGATTCAATTCCCAACTGGAAGGTAGCTCAGCAACTATTGCTCGATAAAGGCAAGTGTTTGCGCTTCCAGGATTAAAGTGATGCATTAATCAGGAACGTAGCAGCAAAAGCAATAATGGCATAGAGTTCCGGAAATACCGCCAGGATCATGGTCTTTCCAAACACATCGTGTCCACCAGCTATTGCATTAATGCCGTTACCACAGATTTTACCTTGGTGAATGGCACTGAAGAACCCCACACCGCCTAACATAATACCTGCACCAAGAATGGCAGCTCCCTGTAATAACGTAATGGTGGGGCTAATCACTCCTGAATTATTGATAATAAAGAAACCGGCAAATCCATAAAGACCCTGTGTACCCGGAAGGGCACTCAGCAACATATAATTGCCAAAGGCATCTTCACGTCTTTTTAAAGCACCGATGGAAGCTTGTCCGCCAATGGATACACCGATGGCACTTCCAATGCCGGAAAAGAAAACCATGATGCCTAATCCGATGTATGCTAATGTAATTTCCATAATGATAATTTATTATTGAGTTGAAGTTTGATTTTCTGTTTTCCTGGCTAGGGGAGTAAATGGTTTACCACCTCCCATAAAGCCACTGTTCTTGTAAAATTCAACAAAGGTTAAACGCATGGGATGGACAAAAGCGCTTAACGAAGACAACAACAGGTTTGCTGTATGTCCGATGATCAACACTACAGCGAATAATACAAGGCCCACATAGGGTACTGATTTGGCCGACAAGGCAATGCTGTTTACCACAATACCCAGAATAGCACTCGATACACCCAGTGCAAACAACCGAATGTAGCTCAGCAAATCACCAAACACACCGGTTATGTTATAAAGATCTGTCAATCCAAAGCCAATTGATTTCAGCCATCCTTTCTCAGGTGCACCGAATATAACAATGCAACCCAACGCGATCCAGATTAATACCTGGCTAACAGAAGGAATTAATTGAATCAGGTAGCGATCTGCAAGGCTGATTAACAGAAGAATCCACCCGATTTTGGAAAGAGCATATTGAAAGCCCTGGTATATCCATAGCTTATAAGCTTGTACACCAATTCCGAAAATGATCTGGATAAAGCCGATAATCAGGGCCAGGTTGAATAGTTTATTGTAATCCAGAAAGATCGATTCCAGGTTTTTGAAGTAATCAATCTTTACCATCTCCAACCCGAATAAGGTACCTGAAATAATTCCTGCAAAGATGGTTGAAAGGCCTAAAAATTGTACAAGGGTTAGTAGGTCATGGTTGATGGAAGATTTACGAATTTTTAAAAAGGTTGCCAGCAGAGTGATCACAACACCGTATCCAAGGTCACCCAGGCAGAGGCCGAAGAATAATAAAAAGAAGGGAGCAAAGAACACGGTTAAATCCAGTTCGTTGTAGCGAGGTAATGAAAACAGCGCACCGATTGGTTCGAACAATCGCGAGAACGCATTATTTCTTAGTAAGACAGGGGGCGCATCTTCATTCCCTGGTAGTGTGCTGAGATAAACAATTTTTTCCTTGCCCAGAAAATCCTTCAACACCTGCTCCTGAGATTTCGGGCACCAGGCTTCAACAATGGAAAGTGTTTCATCACCCGCTTCTTTAACCGCTTTCCTTGCCAGGTGAAGATTAAGTTGATCTTTGGCTTCGGTTAACCGGTAACTTAATCCATTACTTAAGTTTGCAGCATAGTCATCCAATTTAGAATTCAATTCTTTAACCGACCGCTGCAATTCATCGCGCTTTTGTTTTAACGATGCCAACGATTGGGCAGGCAAGGCTACGGGTGACAACGGTAATTCTTCATCGGGTTTACGGAAAATAACGAAGTAATGAATGCCATTGACGGTATTGATCAGCTGCAAGGCATAATTATGCTGCCATTCATAGTTGAATTTGCGCTGCGGATACTCGAAAAACTTGGCTTCATATCCGGTGCGTTCTTCGATTTTCTTTAGTGCTTGGCGGTCGAAATCGCCCCAGGGTTCAAGCAATCGAATTTCAATGTTAAGGGCTTCCAGTTCATGTTGCACATGTTCAGCCTGCTTTTCCATTTCGGCAATTTCTGCCAGGGATGGAAACTCGCTGCTTTTAATTGGAGCTTTACCATTGATCTTAACTTTCCTGCGTTTAAACCGCCTGATAGCTTCCTCGGTTTCACGTATTATTTGGCTTAGTTCCTCGGTTTCATCATCCGGTGTTGTTTCATACCCATGAATTTGCACCAAACCAAGATCCATTAGCTTTTCAGTGAAAGCCTCTTTGTCCTGATGGTGGAGCAGCATGGTATATTTTATCATAGGTACAATCATACAACTGCTTTTTCCTGATTCCGTTTCTTTAATATTTTCTGAGAAGCTTTAGCCAGGTTCTCCTCATCTTCAAGGAATCGTTTGATTCTTCGAATCGCTTCCTGGTATTCGGGTATTTGTACTTTTTCGTAGAGGTTTACTTTCTGAGTGGTTTTCTTTCGGGCGTATTCCAGGATTTGAGTTGCCCGGGCTGAGACTTCAT
This sequence comes from Cyclobacteriaceae bacterium, assembly GCA_025455225.1. Taxonomy (GTDB): domain Bacteria; phylum Bacteroidota; class Bacteroidia; order Cytophagales; family Cyclobacteriaceae; genus UBA2336. The sequence continues at coordinate 13,859 of JALOMY010000024.1, forward strand.
ACAGTAAGCGTAACCGCGCCAGGTCTTCCAGGATACGGATTCCGTCCAGGAACCAATCCGGTTTATGATACTGACTGATCTCCATCAGCTCAAATTCAATAGCATCAAGAATTGGAATTTTAACACCGGCAATTACCCGTGAACGGTAGGAGGCAACCTTGATTTTCACCAGGCCTTCTTCGAACTCCACCCATAACCGCGTAAGGTTTTTAACTTCCTGTAGCCGTTGTGCCAGTTTAACTTCATATTCAACAGCTTTATCCTTCAGCTTCTTAATTTCCAGACGTAAAGCCGCTTCCTTACTCTTAAGGGTAGGCAAGGCTTTCTCACGAACGGTAAGTTGTTTCGACAGTTCGTAGAGTGAAGTTTTGTTGTATTTGAACTTCAGCGCCATTGTCTTTCAGTTTTTCCAGTATTTATCAACTAAATCCTGGCGGATGGTTAATTCTTCCTTTTTAAAATACCGGGCAAATAATTCCCAGCTTGTGTTCAGCATATCGTCAATACCCACATTAACATCAATGGCAAGGAGCTTTTCACTGTATTCCTTAGCATAGCTAAGGCATCGTTTATCATAATCATTCAGGTCGAATCCGTTTTCAAGTTTAGTTCTTGCGTTGGCAGAATCGGAATACAAGCGAACGGCTGTGTTCATGACTTGCGGATGATCTTCCCTTGTTTTTTTACCGATCACCAGTTGTTTCAATCTGGAAAGGCTGCGGAACGGATCTACAATGGTTTTACCAATCTCTGAATCCCTGCGAAGGAATAACTGACCTTCGGTAATGTATCCGGTATTGTCCGGAATAGCATGGGTGATATCACCTCCGGATAACGTTGTTACTGCAATTATCGTAATGGAGCCACCGGATGGAAACTGAACAGCCTTTTCATAGAGTCGGGCCAGGTCACTGTAAAGCGAAGCCGGCATATTATCCTTGGATGAGATCTGATCCATGTTGTTGCTTACAATACTTAAGGCATCACAGTAGAGGGTTAAGTCGGTAAGCAGAACTAAAACCTTTTCATTTCGGTCAACGGCAAAATATTCGGCAGCAGTAAGCGCCATATCCGGAATCAACAAGCGTTCAATACTGGGATCTTCCGTGGTGTTTATAAATGATACAATCCGATCGATGGCGCCTGCGTTTTCAAATATGTTCTTGTAAAAGAGATAATCATCGTGCTGCAGACCAATACCACCGAGTATAATCCGGTCTGCTTTTGCCCGAAGCGCTACATCGGCCATGACTTGGTTATAGGGTTGTTCCGGATCAGCAAAGAAGGGTATTTTCTGCCCGGTAACCAGGGTGTTATTCAAATCAATGCCGGCAATGCCGGTAGGAATTAATGATTCGCCTTGTACTTCAGGACCATTATCAATAGGCTTGCCATAGGCATTAAGAAAACGACCGGCCAGATCGGTCGATACTTTTAAGACAGGGGGCTTACCGGTAAAAATTACTTCGGCATCGGTAGGTATACCATCCGTACCTGAGAACACCTGCAACGTTACATGGTCGCCAACAATTTTGACAACCTGGGCCAATCTTCCGTTAATGATGGCCAGTTCATCATAGCTGGCCATGTTACACCGTAACTCACAGGTTGCTTTATTGATTCGGGTTATTTTATGAAATATGGGTTGAAAGGCTTGATATTTCATGACTCAGGCAATACGTTTTTCATTAATGATCAGCTTCTGGTCTTCCAGGATTTTATTGAATTCTTCACTTTCGTACCGGCTATAGTTCAATTGCTTCAGGTTATTGATTATTCGCTTAAAGAAAGTAGCAACCTCTTCAAATCCTTTAAAGTCAAATTCCATCTGGCAGATTTGTAAAACATGTTCCAGCATAAATCGTTGGCGTTCAATCGGGGTCATGGCATCAATGGAATCGAAAGCATCTTGCTGAAGAATTACAAAATCAATCACTTCTGCTTTCCAGAATTGTACGTGATAGTTAAGGGGTACGCCATCATCGCCCAGGATATTTATCTGATCGTATACTTCGCGGCCACGAAGCAAAATATCCTTCGCCCGAATCACCATTTCCGTCCAACGTGGAGAAATATGTTCATGCAGGTAATTCTGCATTTCAGGGTATTCGAGGTACTTCGAATAACTTTCAGTAGGGTCAACAGCAGGATAACGCTTTTGATCCGCTCGTTTCTGAGACAAAGCGTAGAAACAACGTGCCGATTTTTTAGTAGCCTCAGTAACCGGTTCTTTCAGGTTTCCACCGCTGGGTGAAACGGTTCCCAGGAACGTAATCGATCCGGTTTTTCCATTATTCAGATAAACGTATCCGGCACGCGCATAAAAATTGGCTATTACTGCAGTAAGGTCCATCGGAAAGGCATCCGGACCAGGCAATTCTTCCAATCGGTTACTCATTTCACGAAGTGCCTGCGCCCAGCGTGATGTGGAATCGGCCAGGATCAAGACCTTGAGTCCCATATTCCGGTAATACTCAGCAATAGTCATGGCTGTATAAACAGAAGCTTCACGGGCAGCAACCGGCATATTGGAGGTATTGGCAATGATGATGGTTCGTTCCATCAGTTTTCCACCGGTATGCGGATCATCGAGTTCCGGAAATTCAGTGAACACATCAACAATTTCATTGGCTCGTTCCCCACAGGCAGCAAAGATGATAACATCGGCAGCAGCTTGTTTGGAGATGGCATGTTGTAAAACCGTTTTACCGGTACCAAATGGACCTGGGATGAATCCGGTTCCGCCTTCAGCGATAGGTATCAGGCTGTCAATTATACGAACCCCGGTTTCGAGCATGGCAAAAGGTCTCACTTTTTCTGAGTAAGCTTTCAGGGTTTTCTTTACCGGCCACTTTTGCCAGAATTTTACTTCCACTTTTTCTTTTGCTTCATTGGTAAGAACCGCCAGAACATCATTAAGGTGGTATGAACCTTCCGGTACCAGTTTTTCAATGATGTAGGATCCCGATAATTTGAAAGGAACCATAATGCGATGAGGGATCGCTTTTTCTATCACTTCACCCAACCAATCGCCTGCATGAACGCGTTGACCTTGTTCGGCAAGAGGTTTGAAATGCCAAAGACTTTCGGTATCCAACGCATCGCTTCGTATTCCCCTTCTGAGGAATAAAGTATCGAACTTCTTCAGGTCGTTCTGCAATCCATCATAGATCTTCGATAACATTCCCGGTCCGAGTGTTACTTCCAGCATATCGTTAGTAAAACGGATTGGATTCCCAATTTTCATTCCCCTTGTGCTTTCAAAACATTGGATGAATATGTCTTTGCCGATCACCTTGATTACTTCTCCCAATAATTGTTCTTCACCTAAACCGATATAGCAGATTTCGTTTTGTGCGACCGGCTCGTCACTTACCGCCATGACCAGGTTGGAAATGATTCCGGTTACTTTTCCTTGCTTTATTGATGGGGTTGTCATGATTGCGTGAAATAGTCGGGTAATTGATAATTACTCATAACGCCTTCCAATAATTCATTCAGGCGCTGTGAGCCAGGTTCTTCAGTATCAGTAAGATTTCGGTTGATCAGCTGGAGTCGTATCGCAAAGGCGAGCAGATGTTCAATACCGAATGAATAGGGGGCAAGTATTTCCTCCAGGTAATGCCACCGCATTTCGTTAATGATAAGTTCGCGTAAAGCAATATCCGGGTTGTCAAAATGACGAAGTGCTTCACGGAATTGAAAGTCCCAGGACTTCAGATTGATTTCTCCTGGTTTTGAATTACGTAGAAATTCTGCCTCATAATGACTTCCAAGTACTTCTTCTTTTGGATCGAGGCTAAACTTATTGCAGTTTAACCAGATCAGCAGGTTTTTTAAATTCTGATCAAAAGTCAGCCAGGTTTTCAGAAACAAATTTGGAGTCTTCCGAGTCCAATCAATAAAATGCCAGGTGGCTTCGTTAATTAAATTCTTATGTGTTTTCTTATCCCACTGCTTGTGATTTTCTTCATAGAAAGAGTGAAGAAAGACTGGCCATGTTTGCGGTTCAGTCGTCATAGTTTCCAGTGCCTCCCGGCTAAAATTTGCCAGGTGATTCCATGGCTGGTTCGTATTCTTGATCAGCGCATTCAGGTTTTCGATATCGTACGGGTAGTAAAGAATACGATAGAGGTCACGGTCGTAAGGAGTGAGATGTTCATCGATGTACGAACGAAAACTTAATACATCAAATCCCGGATTTTTATCCGTAAGGCTAAGTTCCGGCAGGGAAGTAATCAGGTAATAATATCCTTCTTTCATCACCACTCCGGTTAGATTACTCTTCTTTACCAAAAAGTAGCTTGTAAATGCGGGGTCGGGCAAAGTTGCTGAAGTAGTTTTCAAAATCTTCATCGCTGAAGCTGATCCGATAGCCTTGGTCTTCGGCTACTATCTGAAAGCCGTGCTTCATAATACTGGTATATTCAATACGAATACCGACTTTCATCAATTCTTGTGTACGCTCTTCCAGGTGATGGCGGTAATGCTGGTATTCATCCTGCGGTAATAATATCTTCAACCGGTTTTCCTGACTGTTGTTTTTTATCCAATAGTCAAGCAGTTTACCAATCAAGTTTTGCATAAACTTCGAATCATTAACAGCACTTTTCACAGGTTCATGATTCAGTTGCCAGACAATCATATCGGCAATTCGTTGTTTCAAGGTGCCCATTGCTTGCCGGGCCGACAAGCGCATTTCAGCTTCATTTTTCAATCGGATCTCAGTGGCTTTTTTTTCAGCCTGATCAATAATTTGGCGGGCTTTGGTTTCCGCTTCATCTACCAGTTCACGTGCTTTGCGCGCTGCCTCATCAAGAATTTCTTTAGCGCGTGCTTCGGCCTTCCCGATACCTTCCTGGTAAATTTTATTAGTAAGTTCCTGAACGCTTTCGTGCATGATTTAATCAATTTGTCTTATTTCAAATATACTGCAGGAATGACCTGGATTACTGATAAATATGGATTTGAAAAGATTTATTAAATCATGCAGATTTCTGACAAAAGTCAGGGCATTAATTATTTGTTAATAAGGGTGCTGATTCAAGTCAGAATTTTATGCAATCAAGTCGGGGGAGGTGATTAAAATGATCATCGGTTAGTTTTATCCGGGAATTTTAAGCAGTTTGAAAAAATGTTTAGAGTATGAGTACGCAAACGCTGGATGTTATGCTGGGCATTGATTACCCCATCATTGTAGCACCCATGTTTTTAATTTCAAATGCCAAAATGGTTAAGGCTGCGCTTGACAGCGGGGTTACGGCTGCATTTCCTGCCTTGAATTACCGCACTGACCATGAGCTGAGGGAAGCCATACGTGAAATCAGAGAGCATACATCCAAACCCTTTGGGGTGAACCTTATCGTGAATAAAAGTAATTACAAATACCACAAGCAACTGGATACACTGGTTGAATTAAAACCTGCCTTTATTATAACTTCATTGGGTAATCCGAAAGAAGTTATTCAACGCTGCAAGCCTGTGGGAATCCAGGTTTATTGCGATGTTATTGATGTGTTTCATGCTAAAAAGGTGGAAGCATTAGGCGCGGATGCAGTTATCGCGGTTAACAACATGGCGGGTGGACATACAGGGAAAGTAGAACCCCGTGAACTGGTTGAATTATTGAAATCCAATGTTTCTATACCGGTTATTTCTGCAGGGGGTGTAGGCACTTCCGAGCAGGTGAAGGAGGTATTATCATGGGGGGCGGCCGGTGTTTCAGTCGGCACCATTTTCATTGCTTCAGAAGAAGCGGATGTTTCCCGGGAATATAAGCAGGCGCTGATTGAGTACAGCGCAAAAGATATTGTTAAGACCACTAAACTTTCCGGTTCACCTTTAACTGTAATCAATACGCCTTACGTTCAGCAACTGGGCACGGAGGCAACCTTTTGGGAGCGATTGATGAACCGGAATAAATGGCTTAAGAAATACATCAGGATGATTATCGGATTGCGGGGAATGAAAGCCATTGAGAAATCAGCTTTCGGGGCTTCTTATAAAACGTTGTGGTGCGCTGGTCCGACCATTGAATATGTACACAGCATTCGACCCATGCGTGAGATCATCGGTGATCTTACCCGGGCATTGACTCCTTCCCGAAAAAAAGAAGCTAGTGTTTCTTAAATAAGACAATCTCCGGTTCCCATGTATTGGGATTCCCGCTGATTCCATCTTTGTAACTGATAATTTCAACCCGGTCAGGAATAACTTTAATGAGTAAATAGGAATCGGTACGGTTGGGATAATATGCACTCCACTCTTGTTTCCAATGCTTCTCTTTTTCAACATGATCATTTACGAGTTCGGCTACTCCGTAAACAGAAACGTATCCGTTATCATGATCTGAATAATACAGCGCTACTTTATTATTCTTTTTGATCTGTCTGACTTTACGGCTTTTAGGATTGGTACCCAACCAAATCGTAAAATCATCTTCCGGTTCAAAGGGATCCATTGTACGAACCTGGGGTTGACCGTTCTCTGCAAGGGTGATTAGCGCACATTGTTTTGAATTGGCAATGATGGAGCGGGCAATCTTTAGATTTTTGATTTTTATGGAATCAGTAGGTTGCGCTGTAAGTTGAATTGCGAGAATAAATGCTATCATCGAAATAAGACAGCACTTGCTTATGGTATTCATTTTAGTATCAATTTTAGACTCAATGACAAGTTACTAACCAGTTTGGTAAAAGGAGTGTGCGTTATACAGGAACTGAACTTTTTATCATTATTGTGGTTTAAATGCTGTAATTTCATTGAACGATGAGTAATAATTCTATAAAGTCAATTAAGCCCCTTGGATTTCCCTGGCAAACCCAGGATCCTTTTTTATTCTGTGTTCATCATGTTGACGATTACCCGAAAGGAAATTTCAGCTTAGGACCTGCGGAATCGCTTGCAGGCAGAAACATAGGGCAGGATTTTGCCCCTAATCAGAAGTGGCGGATGTACCATGGCCAGCGGGTTCCGGGTTTTCCGGCTCATCCTCATTATGGATTCGAAACCGTTACCATTGTTACAAAAGGTCTTGTGGATCATTCCGATTCGTTAGGGGCTGCAGGCCGTTTTGGATTTGGTGATGTGCAATGGATGACAGCCGGAAAAGGCGTTCAGCATTGTGAGATGTTTCCGCTACTAAACCAGGATCGTGATAATCCTCTGGAGTTGTTCCAGATCTGGCTGAATTTACCCCGTGATAAAAAATCTGCGAACCCTCATTTCGCCATGTTATGGGGAGATTCAATTCCCGAATTCGAGAATGAAGACCATCAGGGGCGTTCGGTAAAGGTAAAGGTAATAGCAGGACAAATTAAAAATACGAAGGCACTTGATCCGGCACCGGATTCCTGGGCAGCCAATCCAGCAAACGAGGTCGCTGTCTGGCTGATTAAATTATCGGCCAATGCGGAATGGACATTGCCTCTTGCTTCATCACAGGCCAATCGCTCACTCTATTTTTATTCAGGTAATTCAATACAGATTGACGCAACTGAATTTAATTCATTTCAATGCTTTGAACTGGAAGCAAATCGGCCAACCACTTTAATTAATGGGGCAGAAGAAAGTTTGCTTTTATTGTTGCAGGGTAAACCCATCGGTGAGCCGGTTGTACAATACGGACCTTTTGTAGTCAATAAGCAATCGGAAGTTCAACAGGTTATGTCTGAATACCAGCGTACCCAATTCGGCGGTTGGCCATGGTCTAGTTATGAACATGTTCACGATCGGCAACGGCAGCGGTTTGCCCTTTACCCCAACGGTAAGGAAGAAACAAGACCGTTGCCTCAAGACCATTGATTTCGTCAGGAGATTTTGGTATTCTGATGATTTAATAATTGCCTATTGACCCGTATACAGGAAGTATTTACTTTGTACAATTCATGAGATGTTATGGAGAAATTCTTAGGTTTTTTTGAGGCCATGCCAACCTGGCAACGCGCTGCGTGGATTGTATTATGTCTATTAATATGCTGGGTTCTTGAAGGTAATTTCCCGCTCTTCAGGTTTAACTACAGGAAATGGAAACATGCCGGAGTAAACTTTGTATTTCTGGGTACCACCATGATTATCAATACATTGTTTGGT
>JALOMY010000237.1 GCA_025455225.1 Cyclobacteriaceae bacterium
AGGTGTATTAATCCTTATTTCCTTTGGAATTTATTATGCATGGATAGCATTTCCGATAATAACAGGATATGGCGCTAAAACACTTTGTTCGTGTACCATGCTGGCAGGGCGACAGGCGGATGATGTTATTAAAAACGAACTCGGCAGCGGATTATTGACGTTAGGAACCTTCCATGCAAACTACCAGGATTCTTCAGCAACGGCTACCGTTTTTGGTCTGGCAAAACGAAAAGCCATTTACCGCAAAGGATTGGGCTGCACTTTAGTTAACGGAATAACTGAAAGCGAACTTCGTGCACAACCCTGGAAAACCATCTCTTCTCCGAATAAACGACCGGATACACTTGCCTGGCCGACCGGAGATAAGATGCCGGATTCGGTCAATCTGTTTGGATATGATATTGATCTTCTTAACCAAACCATCAAGAATGCTTTTGAGGAAAGCTCTCCGGAAAAAAATAAGCGTACCCGGGCTGTAGTTATTGTTCACAATGGAAATCTAATCGCTGAGCAATATGCTGAAGGATTCGATCGAAGTACACGTTTGATGGGTTGGTCTATGACAAAGAGTCTTACCAATGCCTTGGTAGGTGTTTTAGTTCGGGAAGGTAAACTAACAATCAATGATGCGGCCTCAGTGAATGTTTGGAAAAATGACGACCGGAAAAACATTACTCTTCATCATCTCATGCAAGCCAACAGCGGTTTGGATTGGCAGGAAAATTACAGTGGCCCAAGCAAGGCTACCAATATGCTGTTTAAGGAACGTGATACCGGCTTGTACGCTGAACAAGTACCGTTAAAGCATTCACCGGGGGAAGTATTTTATTATTCAAGTGGAACAACCAACATCATTTCACACATTATCCGTGAAACAATTGGAGATGAAGAGTATCATCGTTTTCCTTACGATCGCATCTTTAATAAAGTCGGTATGTACTCCATGGTAATGGAACCTGACCCAGGCGGAACGTTTGTAGGTTCTTCTTTTTCATACGCTACAGCACGTGATTGGGCCAGGTTTGGATTACTTTATTTGAATGATGGTTATTGGATGGGCGAACGTATCTTACCCGAAGGCTGGGTTGAATACACAACAACTCCGGCAAAAGGTGCACAACAAGGTCAATACGGTGCGCAGTTTTGGTTAAACGCTGGTGAACCCGGAAATCCATCCAACCGAACGTACCCGGATGCTCCGGAAGACATGTTCTATGCCAGTGGATATGAAAGTCAGCATGTATGGATTGTACCTTCAAAAAACCTGGTTGTAGTTAAACTTAGTCTTACCACCGGTCAGGAAATGGACGATAATGCATTTCTTAAGAATATAATTGCCGCACTACCCGAATAAGCACTAACATTTATCGGTCTTGAGTGTTTAAAAACCAAAAACCGATACTATGTCAGATAAAAAATCATTTGTGCTGATCGGAGGAAGCTATGGAATTGGAGCTGCCTTGGCGAGTAGATTAGCACAACAGGGAAATGAAGTGTTTGTATTAAGCAGAACCCAACCAACGTTTCAAGGAGTAATCCATATTCCATTTGATGTACGGAATGATGCCATTGATTTAAAACACCTGCCATCAGCTGTTCATGGCTTGGCTTACCTGCCGGGTACCATTCAACTAAAACCCTTCCATCGTTTTACAGAAGAGGAGTTCGTTGAAGACTTCAGAATTAATACTGTCCTTGCCGTGCGATGTATTAAATAAATGCTTCCACTTTTAAAAGCTGCAGGAAACAGCGCCATCGTATTATTCAGCACCGTGGCAGTAAAACAGGGAATGCCCTTTCACACTTCGGTGGCCATGGCCAAAGGCGCTTTGGAAGGATTAACCCGATCACTGGCGGCTGAACTGGCACCCAAAATCCGGGTGAATGCTGTAGCGCCATCCATTACCGATACACCTCTTGCTTCCCGAATTCTAAACAATGAGGAAAAGAAACAATCATCAGGAGATCGCCATCCCTTAAAACGGGTTGGTGAAGCTTCAGATATCGCGCAGGCTGCATCCTATTTGCTTACCGATGAAAGTTCATGGATCAGCGGACAAATTTTACACGTAGACGGAGGTATGTCTTCTTTACGGATATAACAATGCCGCACATTCGTTATCAGGGAGAAATATTGGAATGTAGTCCTGGCGCCAATCTGCGCGAGGTTATTTTGAAAAATGAATTAAACATACACAATCGCTTTTCAAGAATTTTAAATTGTCGCGGCATGGGAACCTGCGGTACTTGCGCTGTTAAAATTACCGGAAACGTCAGTCCTCCTTCAACCAGGGAAAAGCTTCGTCTTAATTTTCCTCCTCACAAAATTGAATATGGATTACGTCTTGCCTGCCAGGTACAAGTGTTTGACGACATTGAAATACACAAGTACGAAGGTTTTTGGGGAGAAAAGGTAATTGACAGAAAAATTAATTATTAATACTTTTTAATCGTTGGGCATGCGCATAGACATTAAATCGTTCTTCCCGTAAAAAACCAATTAAGGTCATACCACAATCATTCGCCAGGCTAACAGCCAAACTGGATGGAGCACCCACTGCCGCCATTATAGGAATTCCGGCAAGGGCAGCCTTCTGAACCAACTCAAAACTTGCCCTTCCACTTACCATTACAATGAAGTCATTTAGTGGTAGGAATGACTTAAGCAACATAGCACCGATAACTTTGTCGAGCGCATTATGTCTTCCTACATCTTCGCGCAGTAAAACCAACTCGCCTGTCCGGCTAAATAAACCACAAGCATGTAAGCCACCGGTGTGTTCAAATACCCGCTGCGCTTTACGAAGTTTTTCCGGTAGCGAATAAATCAGTTCACTATTTAATCGCCAGTCAGATGACAATTCTCTGCATTTTGCTGTTATAGCATCGATTGAAGATTTTCCGCAAACACCGCAGCTGGAGGTTGTGTAAAAATTTCGTTGCAGCTTTTGAAAATCAAATACTACATCAGGCTTTAGCTCTACTCTAAAGATGTTCTCTTTTTCCTCTGTACGGCCAACATCGTTACAATGTTTTATACTTTCAACCTGATCGAATGATTCAATAATACCTTCTGTAACAAGGAAACCCAGGGTCAGTTCAATATCATTCCCAGGCGTACGCATGGTAACGGCCAGGCTTTTTTGCTGACGGTAATTCGTGGCTCCATAACCGATGCGGATTTCGAGTGGTTCCTCCACTGCCACCAGATCCTGCTTTTGATCAGTACCAATCACTGAAAACTTGAATACTTCAACCGCTTTAACCTGTGATGACATCTTTTTACTTAATGGATTTGACAAATGCGACCAGTTCTGGAATTAGCGAAGCCGACAAGGGTTTGGTTGATAGCGAGTAAACGGCAATATTGGCCAAACGATCAGCAGGCGCATCCCTCAACACATGATTCATGCCTTCAATAAGCACATAACGCGCGTCTGGTTTTGCTGTGTGCAGCAGTTCAGCATCGACAGATGAAACCTGTATGTCTGTGGTTCCCTGCACAATCATAATCGGAACTGAAACCAAATTAAGCACTTTAGCTGGATCATATTTCAAAATAGAAATAAGAAAAGGTTGAACACTTGGGCGAAACAGCGCCATCAATAAAGGGTTTACCTTCTTTACCCTGTGGCCTGCTTTAAGGGAATCGAGGATGACTTGCGATTCGTTGATCAGTTGAGGCGGATTATAGGGATTCGATCTTAATTGTTCCATGATTACTACGTCAAGCGGCCGGCCTGTTCCTGCAAGTGTAATCAAACCATTTACATTTGATGATTGTACGGCCAGCATGCCTATCAACGCACCTTCACTGTGGCCCGCAACAATAATTTTACTAAATCTCTTATCGCTCTTAAATCGCAAAATCCAATCTAAAGCATCACCTACAAAATCCTCAAAAACTAAAAGCTCTTCATTTAAATCACGCACCTTACTATATCCCACACCTCGTTTGTCGTACCTGAACGAAGCGATATTATGTATTGCAAGTCCTTCGGCAACCATTTTCAGGTAATCCGATTTCAACCCGGGTGAATTCCCATCCCGATCGGTTGGACCCGACCCTGCAATGATCACCACCAAAGGAATTTTTCCTTTCGAGTCCGAAGGCATCAACAAGGTGCCATTTAGCGTCCGTATTGAAGATGAATCGCTTAGTTCAAATGATTGATATTGTGCACTAACACTTCTGCTTTGAATACAGATAAGAATGGCTAATACTAAAATAATTCTGAACATGATGATCATGACAAACCACTGATTCGTCCATCATTGTCAATATCCATCGCCAATGCAGCCGGTACGTTAGGCAATCCGGGCATGCGAAGAATATCTCCTGTAACCGGAATAATGAAACCTGCCCCAGCTGCCACTTCAATCTCACGTACCGTAATCGTAAAATCTTTTGGCCGGCCAAGCTTTTTGGCATCATCCGAAAAACTGTTTTGTGTTTTGGCCATGCATACCGGTACATGACTCAACCCGATACGCTCGATTTTACGGAGATTCTGCCTGGCTTTAGGAAGGAATTCAACATCACGTGCACCGTAAATTTTCACGGCAATGGTGCGCACTTTTTCTTCTACCGGATCTTTCCAATCATATACCGGCCAGTACTTGCCGTGGAAGCTATCGGCAGCGGCTGTAACTTTGCTTGCCAAATCAATCATTCCGGCACCTCCTTTCTCCCATCCTTCCGAGAGGGATATATCAACTCCTAATGAATCGCACTTACCCAATACCCAGCGTAATTCTTCATCGGTATCAGTAATAAATTTATTAAGCGAAACCACAGCTGGTACACCAAAAATTTTGGTGTTTTCAATATGCTTTTCCAGGTTGGCAAACCCCACTTCAAGGGCTTTCAAGTTTGGTTTGGTGAGTTCTTCCCGAGGAACTCCACCATGGTATTTAATTGCCCGAATGGTG
>JALOMY010000238.1 GCA_025455225.1 Cyclobacteriaceae bacterium
ATTGAAAAACTGTATATCAACTTTGAAGGACAAGAGGTGCGCAAAGGTGAAAAGCTGGCCACGATTTATTCTCCTGAGTTAGTTACCGCGCAGCGTGAGCTGCTCGAAGCAAAAAAGATGGCATCCCTTTCCCCACAACTTTACGAAGCCGCGAAAGAAAAACTTCGCTTCTGGAAAATCAGCGACCGGCAAATTGAACAAATTGAAGCCTCCGGAAACGTTGTGACGAATCTCGATGTATATGCCGAAGCTTCGGGCGTAGTTACAAAACGCCAGGTTTCTCTTGGTGATTATGTGTCGACAGGAAGTGTGATGATGGAAATCGCTAATCTTTCTTCTGTATGGGTAGTATTGGATGCTTATGAAAGCGATATGCCATGGATTAAAAACGGATCAACATTGAGTTTTACTACACCCTCCCTACCGGGTAAGGAATATAAAGCAACCATTCAGTACATTAACCCTGTACTCAATCCGGAAACACGTTCAGTAGATGTGCGCGCTGTGGTGCCGAACACCGCCAATCAACTCAAACCTGAAATGCTGGTTAATGCCACACTGCAAACCAAACTGGATACGAAGGCAAAAGGCCTTGTTATTCCAGCCACGGCTGTTTTGTGGACGGGCAAGCGCTCAGTAGTTTATGTAAAGCAACCGGGTACAACACCAGCGTTTGAACGCAGGGAGATTACGCTGGGTGCACGAATGAAAGACCTGTACATTGTTGAAAAAGGTCTGGACGAAAGCGAAGAAGTGGTGAGCAATGGAGTGTTTGCCGTAGATGCCTCTGCGCAGCTCAGTGGTAATTACAGCATGATGAGTGCTCCGGAAAATAAATCGCGGGATGTTCCGGCAGCATTTCGAAATCAACTGACCGAAGTAGCCAACAAATATTTTTCTATTAAAAATGCATTGGTTGAATCCAATCCATTATCTGCAGCCACAGCCGCAAAAGAAATTATGAAGGCATTACAGGCTGTTGATATGAAAATACTGGATAAGGATGCACATGATGCGTGGATGGTTCTGTTGAAGCCGATGGAACAAGGTGCTGCCGGCATCAGTACAAAAACAGATGTTGAAGAGCAACGCAAGGATTTTGAACGTTTGTCGGATCATTTAATTGAAGCCGTTCAACGTTTCGGGGTTAACAGCGACAAAGTGTATCGTGCCTATTGTCCGATGGCTTTTGATGATAAAGGTGCCTACTGGTTAAGCGAATTTGAAGACATCAAAAATCCGTATTTTGGTGCCTCCATGTTAAGGTGTGGGGAAAACAGTGAGGTATTTAGAAAACGGTAACAGAAACACTTCTTCGATATTCATTGATATTAATTGAAACGGAAATCAAACTTAAATTTTAACTATTCGAGTAATGAAAACGAAAAACATGTTCATGATGGCAGTACTTGCTTTAATGATGGCAGCCTGCGGAAAAACAGAAAAATCTTCAACAGAAGAACAAGCTCAAACCGCTACCAGGGAAACTAATGAAGCATTGAAAGTTGTACTTACTGGTTACTTTGATGTGAAAAATGCGCTGGTCAACGATGATGCTGCCAAAGCCAAAGAAGCGGCAAGCGCATTGGTGGCCTCCACTGGCGACTATGCCGGAAAATTAAATGAGTCGCTCAATGCCATTGCATCTACTGATGACATCGAAGCTCAACGTGTTGCGTTTGAAACGTTATCCATGAACCTGTATGATGTGGCTAAAGAAGGCGGTGCCGGCATCACCATCTACAAACAGTACTGCCCGATGGCCTTCGATGACAAAGGTGCCTTTTGGCTGAGCAGCGAAAAGCAGGTGTTGAACCCATATTTCGGTGCGTCCATGCTACGTTGCGGATCCGTAAAAGAAACTATTAATTAACTACACCTTCCTGCGGATGATGTATCAATGGCATCATCCACAGGAATAAACAGATTATCATGCGTTATCTTCTTTACTTCTCGTTAGTAATTTTTACGCTTACCTCTTGTCAACAAAAAAAAGATAATACTGATGGTCATGAACACCATACACCTTCGTTGCAGTCAGAAGCCGATACAGTAAAGAAAAGCCTGCCCAAAGAAACGCACGCCATGATTGGCGATGCCCACATTACGATCAAATACACAGCCCCGGTAGTTAAGGGACGGGTAATCTGGGGCGGACTGGTTCCGTATAATGAAGTGTGGGTTACCGGGGCACACCGGGCAACTTCATTTGAGATCAATAGAGATTTCAACATCAATGGACAATCCGTTCCGGCCGGTAAGTATGCCATCTTCACCATTCCTGGTGAAGAAACTTGGACGTTTATTCTAAACAAAAATTGGGACCAGCATCTTGCGGATGATTATGACGCTAACCTAGATATTCTTCGTTTTACTGTAGCACCTGAAAAATCAGAAGAGCATCAGGAACGGCTTTCTTACGTTATCGAAAAAATATCAGAAAGCGAAGGCGTTTTGAAAATCAGTTGGGAAAAAATAAACTTAGTAATTCCATTCACCGTAGAGCGTTCCTAATAATCATGAAGCATTTCTTCAATATTCAAATGAACATATAATCGGGAAGCCTCTTCAAGATAAGGTCTAACCTTTGAATATTGCCGCAGTTGTTCGTTCAGTACTGCACAATTATAATTTGCCTGTCCGGCAATTTTACGTTTCGGATTATTTGTTAGCCGTTCACATATTTCAAGGGCTCCTTCATAATCCTGTGCATTCAGAACTGTTTGCAGAGATGAAAATTCACCCGAAGTAAAAATCGGCCGGGTCCGAAATTCATAACCGGGGAAAAACAAATTCAGGTAACGCACCACGTTTTCTTGCGTAATGGAAAAAGCATCATCCTGTTGCTTAACAATGTTCGGGCCGGCAGCCAGCAGGCCGCTTAAAACACTTCGGGAAGAATGGAATCGTACAACTTCAATCAACTCGTCCTTATACAACCCTTCGCGGTTATACCACAAGTACCGAATTCTTGAAATAAGGTCATAAAGGGCTTCGCGGTCTTTACTTCCATCATCATTTTCCGTTACCACCACTTCACGTTGTTCAAAGAACACTTCGTATGAACTTATAACAATGGCATCCGTAGACCCCTTATCATTCATCAAAGAAAGAACTACTGAATCGCGTTGTGCCCGGGTATTTCCAACAGGTGTAAATCCTTTCAGGATTTCCGATTCAATAACCTTACGATCCTTGATTTCACGTTCAAGGTCAAGCAGTGTCTTATCAATTAACAGAATAAACAGCTGGTCCTTGTTATCGCGGTAATTTTGCTTACTAACATCGACTGTGTTCAGCAGCAGCATGCGCTGAGGAAATACGGTATGTACCGGGGTTGTGAGAATACGATTTTGGAGGGTCATCATGGAAGTACATGAACTCAGCAAAACCCAAATAAATGCACCTGCTAAAATGGTAATCGTTTGCTTCATATGACACAATTTACATTTGCAAATCAAACCCTATGCCGCTAAATCAATACCAAATTTCATTCAAATCATGATACGCAGCGTTACCTATTTCATCAATCGCTGCAAATCGGCTTCGGCAGCTATAAAACCGAAAGCTGAAAAATGTTTTCCATTGGTTACTTGCCTGAAGATCTCTACTGCCCGAGTTGTGTCTCCTTCAACAAGGTAATAATTCCCTACCCCATAACCTTGTGTTGCAAGCGCCAGATCGACATCTTCCGAATCTCCTTGAACGTCTAGTACTTCCTCCGGACTTATCAATCCTTTATACATCTTCAGTCGCTGGTAATA
This sequence comes from Cyclobacteriaceae bacterium, assembly GCA_025455225.1. Classification (GTDB taxonomy): domain Bacteria; phylum Bacteroidota; class Bacteroidia; order Cytophagales; family Cyclobacteriaceae; genus UBA2336. The sequence goes on from JALOMY010000238.1 coordinate 3,765, forward strand.
GGAATCATTTTCAATAATATTCATGTCATCTTTAATAAGCTCCAATACTTTCTTTGCTTCCTCCGGCCTATTCATTCTTCGGTAGGTCATGTATAACCAATCTGCGGTTGCTGTTAATAAGTCATCATTATCAGAAACATCAAGGCATTGGATATAGGCCTTTTCAGCACTCTCGAAGTCTCCTTTCAGGTAATGGGCCAGGCCGAGGTGATACCAAACATTAAACTGAACATTGGAAAGGGGGATATTTAATTTATTCGGTTGCCCGTCAGGCTCAATTTCAAGTGGCTGACGCGGCATTAATGAAGCTGCCATTTGAAGGTCGGCAACGGCTTTGTTGAATTCCCGTATCGTGATATACCGGTGACCCCGATGCCGGAAAAGTTTGTAGGAGTTGGGATACTGATCAAGACCCTCAGTAAACGTGTTAATGGATTGATTGTATTGATACAAATACGCTTGCCTGCGACCTAACCAGATATAATTTTCCTCTGACGGATCCTCGTTAAATTTCTCCCGTGCCACTGCCAGATTGCTGTCCAGTTTAACTTTTATTGATTCGCTCCAAACCGGTTCAAAATAAGCTTTTCCATCCAGCCCGGTAAGTACAGGCATGGACGATTCAGCCTTTTTCTCCGATGATGAACAGGCAGCAAGAAATAAAATGAGGAGTGAGTAAAATGAAAGAAGACGATTGTTCATACTGGCAGTAATTTATTTAACTTATGGAATCAGTCATTCAATCAAAAGATAGTTGATTGCCAGCAATAAAACTATTAATTAGGGACATCGCTTTCCGCAAAGAACCACAATGAACTTTCTTGCCCATGTAAGTCTCTCCGGTGACAATCCAAAAATCATGGTTGGGAATTTCATTGGTGATTTTGTAAAAGGAAGAAATCTGTTAGAACAATTCGAACCTGAAATTGCCAAAGGTATTGAACTGCATCGCGCCATTGATGCCTTTACGGATTCACACCCGATTGTTGCTCAGAGTAAAAACAGGCTAAGACCTACATACCGGCATTACGCAGCAGTAATAGTGGATATGTTCTACGATCATATGCTGGCGAAAAACTGGGATCAGTATCATGCTACTCCGTTAGATTTATATACACAGCAAACCTATCAGACTATTCTTTCCTTTGAACCTATTTTACC
>JALOMY010000025.1 GCA_025455225.1 Cyclobacteriaceae bacterium
CCGATTTACTGCCGCAGGAAAGGATCGATGGATGCCCCGGAAGAAATTATTGCCGATGGTAATGAGTTGGGAAAAAATCAGTCATTCTTCAACTTCTTCACATCGGTTAGTCCGGATCATAAACTGGTAGCCATCATCATGGATACCGTTGGCCGGAATTTCTACACCGTTAAATTCAAAGACCTCACCTCCGGTAAAATGTTAGGAGATAAAATACCCAATACCCGCGGTGGCTATGAATGGACAAATGATAATAAATCCATTTACTATGCCGTGCCTGATCCGGTAACGTTAAGAAATTACCTGATCAAGCGACATGTGCTATCCACGCCTGCTTCTTCCGATCCGGTTATCTATGAAGAAAAAGACCAGACACTGGCTGTTTATATAGGTAAAACGAAATCAAAAAAATACTTCATCATCAATTCCGGGCGAACCGATGCCAGCTTCTCCCAATTTATTGATGCCGATAAACCCGGTAAGCCTGTCGTGATACAACCCTTACAAGACAATGTGGATTACTCAGTGAATCATACTGGTGGAGATAAATTCTTCATCCGCACCAACAAGGATGCAGTAAATTACCGGCTGGTGGAAGCTCCGATAAATGCACCGGGTTCAGCCAACTGGAAAGATGTAATCCCTCACCGGGAAGATACCTTTCTGGACGATGTCGATTATTTTAAAGACTACCTCGCAGTGGGCGAAATGCATGCTGGCCTGATGAAAATCCGGCTGATTAAGTGGGCTGATAAATCCGAACACAACATAGATTTTGGAGAAGCCGCGTACTATGCCGGTATCGGGTATAATCCGGAATTAAATACCAACATCATCCGGTACAATTACCAGTCGATGACAACTCCCAACTCTACCTTCGATTACAATATGGATACACGCGAAAAAGAATTGAAGAAAGAGCAGGAAGTTCTGGGCGGATTCAATAAAACCGATTACGCTACCGAGCGTGTCATGGTGAAAGCCCGCGATGGCAAAGAAATACCTCTTTCCATTGTATACCGTAAAGATAAATTCAAAAAAGACGGAACCATGCCCGGCTGGATTTACGCATACGGATCGTACGGTTCTTCCATGTATCCAACCTTTAGCTCAAATCGGATAAGCCTGCTTGACCGCGGATTTGTTTATGCCATCGCCCATGTTCGTGGCGGACAGGAAATGGGCGGTCAGTGGTATGAAGACGGTAAAATGTTACATAAGAAAAATACCTTCACCGATTTCATTGACTGTTCAGACTGGCTGATTCAAAATAACTATGTAGCGAAAGATAAGTTGTTTGCATCCGGAGGAAGTGCCGGTGGATTATTGATGGGTGCCATCACCAACATGCGCCCCGATCTTTACCGGGGTGTAATTGCTGCGGTTCCGTTTGTCGATGTAATTACTACTATGATGGATGAATCCATTCCATTAACTACGTTTGAATGGAAAGAATGGGGCAATCCGAACATTAAAGAAGAATACGATTATATGCTCTCCTATTCTCCATACGACAATGTTGAAAAAAAGAATTATCCGAATTTATTGGTAACCACCGGGTTGCACGATTCACAGGTTCAGTATTGGGAACCTGCCAAATGGGTGGCTAAACTGCGCGCTATGAAAACCGATAACAACCGACTCTATTTATATACGAACATGGATGCCGGTCACGGTGGAGCCAGCGGCCGTTTCAGAAGACTGAAGGAAGTTGCGCAGGAATACACATTTGTCTTTGACATACTGGGCATGAAAGAAGTAATCGAAACCCGCCCAAAAATTGAAGTTCGGTAATTATTAATCTACTTGATTCATCCTGTGCAATAGTTTTTATATAATAAAGAATCCCTTTTGATATTAGAATAAAAATCCCCTTTTCAGGGGATTTTTACTTTTTAGCCGATCACCTCTCCCATCCCTTCGGTTAAAACTGCCTATATTCGGTTATTCAAAATACTTACCTATGAAAAAGTCATTAACCCTACTCCTAAACCTTGTATTTATCTTAAGCTTAACTAGCTGCAGCTTTTCAACCGGAACCAAGGCTGATCTTATGACCGGCCTCCAGTCTTCCTGGAACGGCTTGAGTGTGGAATCTATATATTTTGTTGATGAACAGGATCAATCGATCAGCAATAAACAAATCAAATGGAATAGCGAATGTTCCTTTGTGTTTGAAGGAATAGAAAATTTTATGATTACAGACGGCAATGCCTTTCCGGGATTAAACATGAAGGTAACCGATCTAAGCGGAAATGAAGTCATCGACTTTGGCGATATGATGGAGAGCTATGCCGAAGGACTTCCACCCACAGATGCTTCCGTTTTACGGGCAACACTCACCGTTGGTGACCCGATGAAGGTTGGTGAGATCTATACACTTAGTGCTCGTGTATACGATAAGAACGGAGAAGGAGAAATTGTTTCAAAAATTGAAGTTAAAGTAGTTGAGTAACTTCATTGGTTTTAGCATTTTTAAATCTCACTCATTGGTATTAAGTACATGAAAAGACGACAATTCCTTCAAGTCACAGCTTCAGCATTGCCTGCCACATTAGGCCTGGATCTGATAAGTTGTGCACCTGCAGCCGTTAAACGCGAATGGGGAATCCAGCTTTTTACAATCCCACAACTTATCTCACAGGATTTTTCAGGCACTTTGAAGAAGCTCAGTACTTACGGTTACAAGGAACTCGAATTCTTCGGTCCCTATCCATTCAGCGATAAACGCACCATCGAACGCTGGGTTGGCCTGGCCGAGCAGATGGGTATAACCAGAAATGCCTTTTATGGGTATGAAGTTGCTGAAGTTAAGAAGATGCTGGCTGATCATGGACTAACCTCCCCATCTGTTCACCTCGATATCTACACCATGCGCTCCAACATGACTGAAGCGTTGAAAAACCTAAGCGTGCTGGAGGTGCGTTATGTGGCCATCCCTGCATTGATCGATGAACCGATCGATACCGCAGATCATTTCAAACGGCTAGCCGAAGAGTTCAATACGTTCGGTAAGCAGATGAAGGATTACGGCATGCAATTCGTTTTTCACAATCACGGGTACGAACATGCGCTGCGGGATGGAGAAGTCCCGATGGATATCCTCTTAACACAAACCGATCCGGATGTTGTAGCTTTTGAACTGGATATTTTCTGGATGCAGGCAGCGGGAGCAAGTCCAATCGACTACCTGAAAAAATATTCCGGCCGGTTTAAACTCATGCATGTGAAAGATGCTGAAGAGAACGTGCGCTTCTCCGGTGACGGCACCACACCGGATCAATGGATGGAAGTATTTCCAAAAATGGCTGACCCGGGCACCGGTGTATTCGATATTAAAGGCATCATCGAGGCCGGAATACAGTCAGGCACAGAACATTTCCTTTTGGAACACGACCTCACACCCGATCCGGAAACCACCTTGAAAAATTCTATTCAGTATTTATCGACCATTGCGTAGTCGGGTTTCCGGCACACAGGATTATGTTGGTAATGATCAGGATGCTGTATTAATTAACAATTTGAATTTTATTTTACCGGCAGATCGATAAGGTAACTTGAGTCTCGTGGTATTTCATAAAAATAGGAATTGGGAAATTCGCTGTTTACACTGTATGCGCCATCGCGTTGTGTCTGTTTACGACTTTCCGGAGTCATTATTAAATTCCAGCCAATTCCTTCTCCATAATTCTTTAGAATAAGGATGTAGCTGGAATTCTCAAACGGCAATACTTCTGATTTTAACTTATTTCCCCACGCATCAGCTCCGTCCTTTTTACTCCACGTTTCAATTATCGACTGAGCCGGAGTTATTATAAGTTTATCTCCAGCGAGTTGGTACTTACCATTTTCCTTCCTCAGAATGATATTCTCCATACTCATATCCCAGGTTTTGGCGTAAAAGATATACGTCCCATCCTCCTGAAAAGTGTATTGTCTCTTGGTATATCCATAGTCCATGTTGCGACCACCGTTATATGGATTGATAGAGGATGTCCGCAACCAGGTACCTTTAATTGACAAACCTCCAAAGGAATTTACCGGTTGTGAGGCTTGAGGCTGTGCGATAACTTCCGCAGGCTGTGCTGTGCCTGGAATACCTGCATTTGTTTTTTCAGCTACAGTAGCAAGGGCCGGAACCCCGTCAGCCAATCCAAAATACATGTCCCTGCTTTTTGAATTTCCCGATAAATAAACTATTACGTATTGACTACCCTTAACCAGCCACGAATATTCCGCATTATTGGTAAACGGAATTATTTTCCATTCACTTTGGATAAAGGATTTGATTACCTCCTCATTTAGCGTTTTAAATTCTGCCTCAGGAGAAAGCTTGAAAACTTCCGCTGACGATACTTCTACTCCGAAATTTTTTGTTTCAGTTTCAAGAAAGACATCAGCTGTTGCCACACTGAACAGCCGCTTGTCCTGAAGCGTACCTGAAGGTAGCCGAATCCCGGTAATTACTGAGGAGGTTGCGGGAACAACCTTCTTCTGTGCGGCCAGCGGTAATGAAATTAATACCATCAGTAAAATGCTGGCAATTTTCATCAAATCTAAAGTGTGCTGTTGATCTAAATGATCTGAATTCTTGTACATACTCAAATAATTTTATTTTCAATTGCTGTGCGTACCAACGCAGCTGTATTCTTAACATTAAGTTTAGAGATGAGATTTTTGCGATGTGAATCAACCGTACTATCGCTTACAAAAAGCTTATCGGCAATTTCGTGATTCGTTAATCCTTCTGCGATAAGTTTCAATACTTCAATTTCCCTTCGTGTTAACATCATTTTATTCTGATCGGAAAGACGTTTACTCAGCGATTCCTTTCCCAGCCAGTATTCCTTTCCGGCACTTACTTCCAGTATGGCCTTTTCAATCTCATCCAGGGAAGAATTTTTAAGCAGGTATCCCTTCGCCCCGGCATCTTTCATGCTCTGCAAATAAGTTAGCTGATCGAAATTAGTAAGAGCAATGATTTTTACTGCTGGCCTTCGCTTCAACAATGCTTTACAAACGTCAATGCCACTCTGATCCGGAAGATTTATATCCAGCAAAACCACGTCAGCGGTGTTATTGACAAAATATCCCACACAGGAAGCTGCATTCATTGCGAATCCGCACACCTCAACATCCTGCAACTGCTGAAGCATGCTGCGCATGCCTTCAATAACCATGGGGTGATCGTCAACAATAAAAACTTTTATCATACCGTAAGGGAAATATATATCGAAGTGCCCTGGCCAGGGGCAGATTTAACATCAACTTTGCCTTTTAGGTATTCCACCCTTGACCGTATGTTAGCCCAGCCCGCCCCTTTCACATTCTCTAAGGTATTACTATCAAAACCTACTCCATTATCTTCAACTGTAACTGTTACCTCATGATCGTGTCTTGCCAGTTGAACCAGCACCTGGGTAGCTTTGGCATGTTTGGCAATATTATTCAGTAATTCCTGGATAATACGGTAGAGTATAATCTCTGTACTTGATGACAGCCGGGTTTCCATTCCAATCGATTGAAAGTCAATCAGAAATAATCCAGATTGCCGGATCGATTCACAATAACTTTTTAATGCTTCCTCAAGCCCGAATTTAACCAGTACTTCCGGCATCATATTGTGGGCTACACGCCTAAGTTCTGATATGGAGTGATCCAGCATATCAAGTGACCGTTCAAAAACAAGGGCACTTTCAGCATCCAAAATTACATGCGACTTCATATTTGTTAATGAAAATTTTATTCCTGACAATAAGCCGCCTAAACCATCGTGAAGATCTTTGGCCAGCCTTCCACGCTCATCTTCCTGTCCTTTAATGATGGCTTCACTAGCCAATAACAGCTTTTCACTTTCAAGTTTTGCAATACGAGCCTGATGAACTTCACTTTCCTTACTCATCAGTTTTTGTTTCTGCCGGTGCGTGCGCCTGGCAAGAACCAGGATACCGGCAACCGCTATCAGCACAATACCTAAAACAACATTGATCAATCTTCGCTGCCGCAGGTCTAGGTCTTTGATTTCAGATTCCTGCTGAAGATCTTTTATACGTTGTTCCTTTTTCTCAGATTCATATTTCATCTCAAGCTCCTGCATGTTGCGGGCAATGGACTGATTAAACAAAACATTGCTTATCGAATCGCTTTTAAAAAGGTATTCGTTGGAACGTCTGAAGTCACGCTTCAGAATGGCAGCACTTGATAATTCTTTATAAGCTTCTCCGATATGCTCAACCAAATTAAATTGTTGAGCCACCCGCATGGATTCATGCGCAAAGTATTCAGCGCTGTCAGCATTATTGTGATTAAAGTAATAGATGGATAAACCTCGCAGGGAAATGGCAATCGATTCATGGTTATTCGTCTCTTCCGAAATACGAAGGGCATCCGAAAAGTATTTTTTCAATCGATCAAATTGTGACATTTTAATATTTACATCACCCAAATTAATCAGGGCAGTAGACAAAGCATAAAGATTATCGGATTTGCGCGCCAGTTTACTTGCTTCTTCAAAATCGCTAATCGCCAATGTATATTTCTGAAGGCTGGTATAGACGGTGCCCCGGTTAATCAAGGCATTAGTAATCGAATAAATATTTTTCAATTCCCGTGCTAATGTTACTGCCTTGTTCGAATATTCCTCGGCTTTATTCAACTGATGAGTCTCTTTGTAAACAATTCCCAGGTTCCCATATAACAAGCAGAGCTTGACTTTATCATTCAGTCTTTCCAGAATCTTTCCTGCAGCCAGGTAATACTCAATTGCTTTCTCATGTAGATTCAGATAATTGTAGGAAACGCCAACATTGCCCAGGCAGGCAGCAATACGTTCTTCACTGCCAAATCTTCTGGCAATTTCCACCGATTGCAGATTCAAGTTGAGGGCGGTATCGTATAATCCCATTTCATTATAGACGTAGGTCGCATTGGTATAATAGCTGATCTCACCTCGTGTATATTTCAACTGCCGGCTTAATTTCAGTGCTTCTTCATAAAGCATGAGGGCCGTATCCGGATTGTTAGTTTCATATTGCTGACCTAGTTGTATGTAAATCCATACTTTATTCGTATCGGGTTTGGACTTCTTCAATTCCTGCCAAAGACTGTCGCGGTCAAAATAATCCTGACTTGATACTGAAAGCGAGACAACCAAAAGATTGATAGCTGCAAAGACACGCATATACGTACAAAGCTAGCTGTTTGCACAGCTTTCTACTTAAAGGACCGGTACTCTTTTCTGAAAATCCCCTTTTTCGGGGATAGCCTGTTCAACCAGCCTAAGTAATCGTTGACCTGGAAAAGATTAAGAACTGTTAAGTCAATAGAAAGTCAGCCTTTATTTACTATTGCTTTCAATATTCTTCTGACTATACCAGGACCCTCATAAACGAAACCGGTGTAAAGTTGAATCAGATTGGCCCCGGCTTCCAGTTTTTCGAGGGCATCGCTTTCATTCATTATCCCCCCTACTCCAATTATCGGGAATTCAGGGCCGAGTTGCTTACGCAGGTAGCGGATTATTTCTGTGGAATGATTTGACAATGGTTTACCGCTTAATCCACCGGTTCCAATATTTTCAAGTGTTTCTTTTGATGTTGTTAGTCCTATGCGTGAGATGGTTGTATTAGTGGCTATCACACCATCCATTTTGGTTTCCTTCAGAATCTCAATTACATCATCAAGTTGTTCAACAGTAAGATCGGGAGCAATTTTCAGCAACACCGGTTTGAGTTTCAGCTTCGAATCTAGTATTGATTTGACATGCACAAGCAACTTGCGAAGCGGTTCCTTCTCCTGCAATTCGCGAAGCCCGGGGGTATTGGGTGAACTCACATTCACAACAAAGTAATCCACCACCGGGTAAAGGGTATCAATACAATACGCATAATCCTCCAGAGCCTGTTCATTAGGCGTTACTTTGTTCTTGCCGATATTACCACCCACAATTACTTTTGATTTTCTCTTTTTCAATCGCTCAACGGCAGCGTTAACACCTTCATTGTTAAAGCCCATGCGGTTGATTAATGCCTCATCAACCGGCAACCGGAACAACCTGGGTTTATCATTCCCGGGCTGAGGTTTAGGAGTTAATGTGCCGATTTCAACAAAGCCGAATCCAAAGCAAGAAAGTTCATCAATCAGTTTCGCGTCTTTATCAAACCCGGCCGCCAGACCTACCGGGTTTTTGAATTTTAATCCCCATATTGTTCGTTCCAGTAAAGGATTTTGGTAATCAAACAATCCTCTCAACAACGTCTGAAATCCGGGGATTGAACCTTTCAACCGAAGTATACCGATAACGAAATGATGAATTTTTTCCGGATCGAACAGAAAAAGTAGCGGCTTGATGACGTGTTTATACATGCCTGGTTAATCGGGTTCAAAACTAAAGAAACCCGGTTTGTTCACAACCTGTCGATTGATAGAAAATTATAATTACTTAAAAATTAAAGCCAAGATTAAAGAAAAACCGGAATTCATCTATTTGTTCATCCCTGGATACACTCACCTGGATTGGACCTATTAGCGACATATAACTTGCCGTTATGCCGTAGCCGAATTGATAAAAGGCACCGGTATCATTTTGTTCACTAAAGGTAAAATCAAAAAGGGTTGACCAGTAATCAGACGGGTCATAGCCGGCTGCCAGCAGATTAACTGCGGGGGATAGATAGAAATTCTTAACCGGGCTATACTGAAGCTGCGCACCCACCGTCATCACCTGTGGTGCGGCAACTTCCCCTTCCCGCAAGCCGGTAAATAAAAAATAATTGGCTCGTGACCGGGGCACCAAACCGCCAACAAAAATGAAATCACCGGCTCCGACTGAATACGCAGATAACCGGTTGCTGATATCCGAAACTTCCTGCGTTAACCCAATCTGACCGATTAACTGCAATGTAGATTTCGAGGTAATTGAAATATTTTTTAATACCTGAATATTCAGCCTTGCATACGGTTGTATAAGACCCGATAAGTTGGTTGAAGTTTGTACTGAATCCGTGCTGAATAAAAAGTCAACAGAAAACGGATTGTCGAAATTTAACCGTCCCTCCATTTTTACAAGAGTTCCCTTTGAAGGGAAATAAACTTTATCGAGCGTATTGTGTATATAATGAATATTGGCTGAAAGAAGATTCATCTTATAGTTGATCACCTCAATAAAGTCAGGATTGGTCTCATCCCGTGGATCAATTTTTGGTTTCAACTGATTTCTTTGCCAGCCCATACCCAAACCCCAATAACTATATCGGCTGACCGTTCGGTTAAACATCGAACGAATAACTACATGTTGATTGAAAAGATCGGAAATAGGAGTACCGTTAATGAAGGAATTCAATAAGACACGCTCACTATACACTTCATTGAAGTTCCACCACTTCATTTGCTTACCCAAATAGTAATAATAGTTAAACCGGAACCGGGGATTTTCTGCCAGGTCTAATGTAACAACCATTCGCGAAGCGGGTAACAACACATTACGCTTGGTGTAATTGAGAATAAGCCCGGCTCCGCGATCGGTATCATAATGAATGGCAAACTTAACCGCATTGGAAGGTTTCTCCTTTCCATCAATGGTCATTACAGATTTTACACTGTCACCTTCAATCCGGTAGGTAATTTTATCAAACAACCGGGTACCCAGCAGCCGGTGTACACTTGCCCCGGCTTGTTCACGGGAAATTTTATCGCCCGGTTTCCATTCAAATTTTGTTAGCACCAGTTTTCTATTGTCCTCACTGATTCCGCTCAAATCAATCTGATCCAATGTGTATTGTCCGGGTCGTTTGGGAATCCGTTGAATCTTTCGTTTTGAAAATTGTTTCATGTTATTCGCCAGTTCCACCAACTGAGGCATAACTTCTTTTACGGCCAGATCTCCGCTCACCATCATGGAATCTCCGTATTCGAAATCCATGGTGCCGTATTTCAGGTGTTTCACCACATCGACAAAAATATCGCTCTTCTCCTTTTCCCTTTCATAACTGATGTTGCCTGCCAGAAACGTAGTTTGAAGCAATAAGGAAACCGCTGATGTTAGTTCCTCTTCCTTCATGAGCCCTCCACCCACATCAACCGCAATAATGTAGTCGGCACCCATTTGCCGGCAGTATGTTACCGGAAGGTTCATATAAACACCTCCATCAACCAGTAAGCGGTTATTAATTCTCACAGGTGAAAACACCGTAGGAATTGACATGCTGGCCCGAACTGCAGACGCCAGGCTGCCGCTACGAAGAATTACCGGCTCGCCTTGTACAATATCAGCTGCAACACATAAAAAGGGAGTAGGCAGTTTATTGAAATCGGTAATGGTTTTTACCGGGAAAAACAAATTCGATAAAAGTTCTTCGATTTGCTGACCTTCAACCACGCCCATAGGAAACTGGGGTTTCATTCCCAGCAACGGCAATTCATATACATACCGGCCAAATTCATCTTTCTCCTCAATATTGATTTCAGGAAAAGTAATTGCGTTGGTAAACAGGCTGGTCCATGGAATAACTTTAGCAATAGAATCGATTTGGTTACCTGAATAACCGGATGCGTACAAGGCACCGACAACGGATCCCATACTTGTTCCTGCAATATAATCCGGAACAATGCCCAGCGAATCCAATACCTGCAAGATCCGGATGTGGGCTATGCCTTTAGCGCCACCTCCGCTAAGAACCAAACCGATCTTAGGTTTTGCCGGCTGTGAATAGGATGTGAAGGCCAGAAAAATAATGGGTATAAAAAAGACTGCACGCTTAAGATGGATCACACAAGTTCAATTTAAGAGCAACAAAATTAGAGAAAGTACGAATTACCCATAGTGATAAAAATCAGTGCGAAGAAAAAGGACAGGTAAATAACAAGCTCATATTGGAATGCCAAGTTTTAAATCGATTGCTGTTCTATTTAAAATAAAAAAGGAGAGCTAATGCCCTCCTTCAATTGTCAAACGACACTTTATTACTTTATTCTATAAGTAATCCCAAAGCTACCTCCGGAGGCTGTTCCACCGCCAAACTCCAGGTTAATACCGAACTTATCGCTAAAGAAATACCGGCCACCGATTTGGGCATCCAATCCAAAGGAAGAAGATTTTGCGTCACCATATTCTATGTCAGACCAGATGTAATAACCCAGGGATAACCCGGCATAAAAATTCCATTCGCTGGGCATATTCAGCAGTCTGTTAAAATGATAATTACCATTAAATGCTATAACTGTTAAATTTTGGTCCCAATCATCTCCAGCTGCGTTGTAATCGTAATTACGAAAGGAAATTTTTGGACCAATGGTAATATCTTCATGCACGCCAAAATCTGCACCAAAATAGATTGGAACACCATAGCTTGAAAAACCAAGCCCGGCATTTAATTGACTTCCTCCTTTACCCGGAGGGGCTTGAGCAAATGCAACACCAAGGGTGAGCAGCATCATCGCAAAAAGAAGGTTTATTTTTTTCATGTTTGTATTGGTTAATTAATGGTTGTACGATTTCACGGCCGCAAGTATAACCGTAAGCAGGTGCAAAAACAACCCAATTACGCCTTTTATGCTGAATTCAGGATGAATTTCAGATTTTGTACGACCATCTCATTAACCGGATTTTAGCGAGGCTACGACTTTGACTTTTTCCTTGATGATTTCTGTTTCTTCGTCTTGTCAGGAAACTTGTAAAAGGCACGCTGTACAGCATAATCAATCAAGTTACCACCCCGTGTACGCGATGCATCCATTACCCCTTCGGATGACCAGATTACTGAATTTTTTGAACCTTCTTCAATTTCGAGTATGAGTGAACCCTGGAGGATTTCACGCGACCAGTTCTTCGACTGATCCATCATAGCGGGATTGGTAGTGGGTGACTGACCCATCGGGCCTAGTTCAACTACATCCATTCGCGAAGAGGTTTCAACTACGTAGCTAACTCTCAATTGGGCAAGGGAGTCATCCTGATAGCGATAGCCCCGCACCTGCATCTCTTTAACAATAGCTGCTTTGATACGTTCAAAAAAAGCATCTTTATCAACCTCTGCATCCTCACCGGCAACTAAATCACCGCGAACCACCGTAAACGTATCAAACGATAAAAGGTCGACTCCACTTTTAGTTGAAGTCGTAAAATTCTGCGCGTAACCAGAAAGCAAGATGGTGTTTAACAGTATGGCCAGGTAAATCCGAATCATAGGTATCGTAAAGGTACAATAAATACAGGTAAGGTAAATGATCAGCTGCGTGGATGAAACTCGGTGATTACTTGTTTGAGGTAATCCCGGTCCAGATGAGTATAGATTTCAGTTGTGGTAATAGATTCGTGACCGAGCATCTCCTGAACTACCCGAAGATCAGCACCGCCTTCAATCAGGTGGGTGGCAAATGAATGCCTGAAAGTATGGGGGCTGATTACCTTCTTTAACCCGATCCGATCCGCCAGGTCTTTAATTATAGTAAATACCGAAACACGTGAAATTTTTCTTCCGAATCGGTTCAGAAATACCACGCTCTCAAATCCTTTCTTTACCGGAACATGCACACGCACTTCTTCAACATATATTTTAAGGTACTTAAGTGCATCACGACCTGAAGGCACCAACCTTTCTTTATTCCCTTTACCAATCACCCGTAAAAAACCCACATCAAAATAGATGTTGTTTAGTCTCAGATCTACCAATTCTGAAACGCGTAAACCCGATCCGTACAAAACCTCCAGCATGGCGCGGTTGCGCATACCTTCGGGTTTCGACAAATCAATCGCTGAAAGAAGTTGCTCAATCTCCGGATAACTGAGTATATCAGGAAGCTTCCTTCCGATTTTAGGACCTTCCAGTAATTCGGTTGGGTCTTTATCAATCAGTTCTTCAAACATCAGGTATTTATAAAATCCCTTGATGCCCGAGAGAATCCGAGCCTGGCTGTAGGCGCTCATGCCCAACTCATTAATATAATGGATGAACGATTGAAGCTGGCGCGTGGTTAGTGACAACGGGGAGGCTTTTATCTTTTTTAACTCAACAAACTGCCGCAGCAGTTCCACATCATGTACATAGGCAGCGATGGAATTCTCTGAAAGCGACCGTTCCAGTTTCAGGTAATGACTAAAATGTTTGATGTGCAGGTCCCACATATCGGCAATCAAAATTCCAGAATCCTTTTACAAACTCAAAATGGATCCGGTGATATTACCCGTTATCCTGATGTGGACTATTGGTTAAAGTCTACCTATCTTTCCCCTATGAAAATACAAATCATTAATGGGCCCAACCTGAATTTGCTGGGCATTCGTGAGGAAGACATTTATGGCAGCCGCGATTTTGAAAATTACCTGGAAGAATTGAAAAGGCATTTTCCCCAGGCAGAACTACATTACTTCCAGTCGAATGTTGAAGGTGATCTGATCAACAAACTCCACGAAACAGGTTTCAGTTTTGGAGGTATTGTATTAAACGCAGGTGCCTACACACATACTTCCATTGCCATCCATGATGCCATTGGGGCAATCAAGACTCCGGTGGTTGAAGTTCATATTTCCAATATTTATGCCCGGGAAGAGTTTCGTCATAAAAGCCTGATCACATCTAAATGTGCGGGTCTTATTTCCGGGTTTGGGTTAGAAGGATATGCCATGGCCATTCAATACCTGCTTAAGAAAAAAATAAGTTAAAGCCCGTATAATCCTTGCAGGTACTGAGTCCGTTACCAACCGTATATGATTTCGTTCTATCCAGGTCCGTCTAAACTCTATGCCCGGGTTCCCAATTTCCTGAAAGATGCCTGTGCATCGGGTATTCTGAGTATGAACCATCGCAGTGCGGAATTTGAAGATCTGTTTAAACGAACGGTTGACTTGCTCAGGCAAAAACTCAATATCCCCTCCGGCTACTCCCTTTATTTTGTATCATCGGCAACCGAATGCTGGGAGATTATCGCCCAGTCACTGATCAAAAAGCAGAGTGTTCATGTATATAACGGTGCCTTTGGCAAGAAGTGGTTCGACTACACCAGTAGGCTAAAGCCTGAAGCAGTTGCATCACCCTTTGACCAGGAAACTGAGGCTCTTTCGGTTACTAAAACATTTGAAAATGCCGAAGTAATTTGCTTCACACAGAATGAAACTTCGAACGGAACCCAGGTCAGCAACCGAATTTTACATACTGTAAGAAAGTCTAATCCAGAATCCCTGATTGCTGTAGATGCAACCTCTTCTATGGGCGGTATTGAACTGGATTTTCTTACAGCCGATGTCTGGCTGGCTTCTGTGCAAAAGTGTTTTGGCCTTCCGGCAGGGCTTGGCATCCTGATATGTTCCCCTGCTGCCTTGCATCGCGCCCGTGAAATCAACGAACGCAATCACTACAACAGCTTGTTGTTCCTGGAGGAAATGGCCCAGCGAAATCAAACTTCGTACACACCCAATGTTCTCGATATCTATTTATTGATGCGGGTGCTGGAGGAAATCAAACCCATTGACAAAATCAATAAATCCCTGGTTGCCCGTTACCGGAAATGGGAAACCATGTTCGACTCCAAAGGAAACCAACTTCAGTTGCTCATCAAGAATAAGGCGGTCCGGTCGCACACCGTTCTTACCCTTGAAGCCAAACCGGATGTAATTCAGTTGGTGAAAAGTAAAGCAAAGCAAGCCGGATTTATTCTGGGTGAAGGCTACGGAGACCTGAAGAACACTACATTTCGCATTGCTAATTTCCCGGCATTGAAGCGGAATGAAATTGCCCGGCTAATGGATTTTCTGTATGAATTTATATAACCGGTTGTTCAAAGAAACATGAACAACCGGTTATGAACCTCGTTCTATGAAGATCGGTAAGCCATGTCGTATACCGACTTAACATGCGGACCCAGAAAGGTGCGCGCATAAATCCGGATGATGGCAAGGCCGTCAACAATAAAACTCAGTGAAGTAAAGAAGGCAAGCACATACTGATGTTCATGAATGTGCATGAAGATCAGATCTTCCCCAATAAACGTTGGGGTAATGGGAAAACCGGAAACCGCTAAACAGGCAATCAAGAACACGAAGGCAATTTTAGGATGTCTGTACACATGTCCGTGAAACTGATCGAGATCGATGCTGCCTTCCAG